>JAILOA010000151.1 GCA_024691065.1 Lachnospiraceae bacterium
AAAGGATGACTACCCTACAGGCTTTGTGAAGGTATTCGGAGTGCTTGAAAAAAACAAGGATGTTAAGCTTAATGAATATTTTACAATACCTTTGGAAAGAAAGGCGAATGGTGTGTCTTTTTATGAAAAGAACCATAAAATATACATGATTGTTGATTATTCGGAGGGTCGAAATAAAGCATCTAAGGTTGTTTTGTATGAGATTCCAAGGATAAAAGAATCCGAGTTAATAAAAGCCATCGGACATGAAGCTTTAAAAAGAAAGGCTTCAGGGATAAAAGCAATAGGGCGGAAGGTTTTGAAGAGAAGGTCATCGGGGATAAAATCAACCGGTCAGAAGGCTTTAAAGAAAAGGATGTCGGGGGTAAAATCAACCGGGCAGAAGGCTTTAAAGAGAAAGCATAGGCGCCTTGATGCAAGGTTTATCGTTGTGCCCCGTGAGGTCAAGGTTTTTAAGGGATTACCGCCTCTTATGGAAGAGAATTATATATGCGATAACAAGTTTTATTTTCAATTTGAATCCTCATCACCTGTTTATTCGGGTGTGGTCGGGAATAAATGCTCTGACGTAAAGGAAAAGATTTACATTAAGGGAATATAAAAAGGAAGTTAAGAAAGGAAATGTTATGAAAATATCAGATATTTTAAGTGAAAATAAGGTTACTGTTTCTTTGGAGGTATTTCCTCCGAAGTTAAGTGCCAATTTCGATAATGTAATGGGCGCAATCGAGAAGATTGCAAATCTTAATCCTGCATTTATCAGTTGTACCTATGGTGCAGGTGGCGGAACCAGTGAGTATACGGTTAAAATTTCAAAAAATATAAATGAGCTTGGACAGGTTTCAATGGCGCATCTTACATGCGTTTCCTCTTCAAGTGAGACTATTATAAAGCAGATAGAGGATATAAAGGCAGCGGGGATTGAGAATATCCTTGCACTCCGCGGTGATATTCCGGAGGGAATGGCATTTCCGGGAACTAATCAGTTTTTACATGCGATTGAGCTTGTTGAGATGATTAAGAAAATATACCCGGAGGCTTGTATCGGCGGCGCCTGTTACCCTGAGAAGCATCCGGATGCAGTTGATAAAAATGAAGACATTAAGCATATTAAGGAAAAGGTTGATGCAGGAATGTCATTCCTTACAACTCAGATGTTCTTTGATAATTCGATTTATTATAATTATCTTTACAGGCTTCGTGAGGCGGGAATAACAGTGCCTGTGCTTGCCGGAATTATGCCGATTACAACAAGAAGAATGCTTGAGAGAAGTGTTCAGTTGTCGGGAACCGTCGTACCGGCCCGTTTCAAGGCAATGGTAGATGCATTTGGAGATAATAATGAAAAAATGAATCAGGTTGGAATTATATATGCAACCGAGCAAATCGTGGATTTGATCGCAAACGGATGTACGCATATTCATATCTATACCATGAATAAACCGGAAATCGCAGCCGGGATTTTAAATAATATATCCGCACTGATGTAGAAAAATTGCAGTCGGAATCTTAAGAGAAATATTGACTAATGTGGAGAAAAATGTAAACATTTTTTTAGTGAAATATTGACTAATGTAGAGAAAAACTTAACCGTTTTTTTAGTGAAATATTGACTAGTGTAGAGAAAAACGCAAACATTTTTTTAAGTGAAATATTGACTAGTGTAATGAAATCGTAAATATTTACAAATAATGCAGAGGTTAATGTGGTTTAATTTCCGAAACCAGCCTGAAAGGAGGAGTTTAAATGTCAATTATTGCTTCTTATATGGTGCCTCATCCCCCTATGATAGTTCCGCAGATAGGAAGAGGCAGTGAGGAAAGAGTCAGAAAAACGATTGATGCGTATAATCAAGTGGCTGATGAGATAGCCGGGATAAAGCCGGATACAATTATTATATCCAGTCCTCATTCAATTATGTATGCCGATTATTTTCATATATCTCCGGGAAAAAGCGCCTTTGGCAACTTTTCAGGTTTTGGTGTTCCGGAGGTCAAATTTCATGAGACCTATGATTGGGAGCTTGTGGAGCGTATCTGCCTTTTGGCAAATGAAAGCGGACTTGCTGCAGGAACCCTTGGAGAAAGGGATGCGAGCCTTGACCATGGAACGATGGTCCCGCTTTATTTTATCAGACAAAAATATAACGATTTTAATATAATCAGAATCGGCTTATCAGGGCAAAGTCTGTATAAGCATTATGAGCTTGGAAAGCTTATAAAACAAGCAATTTCCGACCTTGACAGAAGGGCAGTATATGTTGCAAGCGGCGATTTATCCCATAAACTGCAGGATTACGGACCATATGGCTATGCTCCGGAAGGACCTACATATGATGAGAGAATTATGAAGGTCTGCAGTAGCGGAGAGTTTGATAAGCTTTTTGATTTCGATGAAGAATTCTGTGATAAAGCCGCCGAATGTGGTCACCGTTCATTTGTTATGATGGCCGGAGCATTGGATGGAAACAGGGTTATTGCAAAGGAGCTTTCACATGAGGATGTAACCGGAGTGGGATACGGTATATGTACCTTCAGTGTTGAGACAGATTCAGCGGGGGCACCCGTATATGATCCGGAACGTGAATTCCTTCGCAAGCATTTAAATCAAAAGAAATCAGAGCTTACCGAGAGATATAAGGATTCGGATGAATATGTAAGACTAGCGCTTAAATCCCTTGAAAGTTACATTTTAAATCATAGGAAACTTAGTGTTTCCGAGGGGGTTTCGGGTTTTAGTGATGAGGCAAAGACAGAGCTTTTAAATAAGCAGGCAGGTGCATTTGTTTCTATTCACGAACACGGAAGACTCAGGGGATGCATAGGGACGATACTTCCTACCTGTGAAAATGTAGCGCAGGAGATTATAAATAATGCGATTAGTGCTTCCACGAGAGACCCGAGGTTTGAGCCGATTGAAAGTGATGAGCTTCCTTTCCTTGAGGTTAATGTGGATGTGCTTGGGGAACCTGAGCCGATTGATTCTATGGATGAGCTTGATCCTAAGAGGTATGGGGTAATAGTAAGCAAAGGTCGCAGAAGAGGGCTGTTGTTACCGGACCTTGACGGCGTCGATACGGTAGAGCAACAGGTGTCAATTGCGAGACAGAAGGCCGGAATTGATGAATTTGAAGATGTATCGCTCGAGAGATTCGAGGTTGTGAGACATATATAGATTTAATATATAAGACTATATTTCAATTAAAGATATTAAATAATTTGAATATAAAAAATGAAGCTGTTAAACAGGCGATGGATTATGGCATGTGAGACATTTATAAAAAAAACATAAACTCAAATTTTAAAGTTTGTATATTTGAAATAATATGTTATAATTCTATCAGAATTTCGATTTTTTATGTAGGAGGACAATTTAATGGATTATAAGGAAATTTACAAATCTTGGCTTGAAAACCCTTATTTTGATGAGGAAACAAAGGCTGAGCTCAAGGGTATTGAGAATGATGACAATGAGATTAAAGAGCGCTTTTACCGTGAGTTAGAGTTTGGTACAGCAGGACTCCGTGGTATTATTGGCGCAGGTACCAACAGAATGAATATTTATATCGTTAGAAGAGCTACACAGGGTCTTGCTAATTATATTATCCAGTCTAATAAGCAGGATCATGGTGTTGCAATTGCTTATGATTCAAGACGTATGTCACCTGAGTTCGCAGATGAAGCTGCACTTTGTCTTGCAGCTAACGGAATTAAGGCTTATGTATTTGAGTCACTTCGTCCTACACCTGAACTTTCCTTTGCTGTACGCGAGCTTGATTGTGTTGCCGGTATTAATGTTACTGCAAGTCATAATCCTCCTAAGTATAATGGATATAAGGTTTATTGGGAGGATGGCGCACAGATTACACCTCCTAACGATGAAGGAATTATGGGTTGTGTAAAGGCTGTTGTTGACTGGAATACAGTTAAGACAATGGATAAGGAAGAGGCTACAAAGGCCGGTCTTTACAATGTTATCGGCAAGGAAATTGATGACCGTTATATGGAAGAGCTTAAGAAACAGGTTCTTCACGCAGATGCCATCAAGGAAGTCGGAGATCAGATTAAGATTGTTTATACACCTCTTCATGGAACAGGTAATATTCCTGCAAGACGTATCTTAAAGGAAATCGGTTTTAACAATGTTTATGTTGTTCCTGAGCAGGAGCTTCCGGATGGTGAATTCCCGACTGTAAGCTATCCAAACCCTGAGGCAGCAGAGGCATTTGAGCTTGCACTTAAGCTTGCAAAGGAGAAAGATGCGGATATCGTACTTGCAACCGATCCGGATGCAGACAGATTGGGTGTTTATGTAAAGGATGCAAAGTCGGGAGAGTACATTACTCTTACCGGTAATATGTCCGGATGTCTTCTTGCAGAGTATGAGATTTCCCAGAAGCAGGCTTTAAATAACGGCCTTCCTGAGGATGGAAAGCTCATTAAGACAATCGTTTCCTCTAATTTGGCAGATGCAATTGCAAAGGCTTACAATGTTGATGTTATTGAATGTCTTACAGGATTTAAGTGGATCGGTAAGGAAATTCTTGGATTTGAGCATTCAGGAGTTGGTCAGTATCTGTTTGGTTTCGAGGAGAGCTATGGATGCCTTATCGGAACACATGCAAGAGACAAGGATGCAATCGTTGCTACAATGGCACTTTGCGAGGCAGCAGCTTATTATAAGACACAGGGCAAGACACTCTGGGATGTAATGATCGATATGTACAATAAATATGGTTATTACAGAGATGGTGTTAAGTCAGTAACATTGGAAGGTATCGAGGGACTTGATAAGATTCAGGCTATCATGAATGGTTTGAGAAACAATCCACCTAAGGAATTCTGTGGTTACAAGGTGCTTTCATTCAGAGATTATCAGGAGGATAAGGTTATTGATTTAGAGACTGAAGCCGTTCAGCCTACAGGACTTCCTAAGTCAAATGTATTATACTTCGAGATGAGTAACAATGTATGGATGTGCGTACGTCCATCAGGAACAGAGCCAAAGATTAAATTCTATTTTGGTATCGTCGGTGAGTCTATGGATGATGCTGATGCTAAGGCAGCAAGCATGTCAAAGGCAGTTGATGAGTTGGTTGCCGAGCTTACAAAATAATTTTTAAAATGTATTGAATTATGTTTTAAGGCATATTCAATTATGAATTAAAATGATTTAAGGCTTATTCAATTATGAATTAAATAATGAGCGATGATTAAAAATCATAGGAGGGGGATTTATGATTTCCCTCCTATATTTTTATTATAATAATATAATTAAGATAAAACCTGAAATTCGGGTATGTGTTTTGGCTTAAATTATAAAAAAACGGGTTTGAGTTTTGGCTTAAATTATATAAAAAACAGGTATGTGTTTTAGCTATAAATATATAAATAAGCTTAAAACATTTTAATTAAAGCTATATTTAAATAAAAAGAAATCGAGGTATTGATAAAATGTCATATGTAGAAGAATTAGGAAAGAAGGCACTTATTGCCAAGAATGATATTGTAAATGCTTCAACAGACGAGAAGAATAACATTCTTGAAAAGATTGCCGTTAAACTTTTGGAAAGATCAAAGGAAATAATTGAGGTTAATGAGGTTGAGTATAAGGCTGCTGCCGAGAATGGAACGACAGGCCCTATGCTTGACAGATTAAAACTTAACCGGGAGAGAATCGAGGGAATCGCCGATGCCTGCAGATATCTTCAGGGATTGGAGGATCCTGTCGGAGAGATAGTAAGCGGAAGCAAGCGTCCGAACGGTATGAAGATTACAAAAATCAGAGTTCCGATGGGAGTTATCGGAATAATTTATGAATCCCGTCCAAATGTAACCGTAGATGCCGCAACTCTTTGCATTAAGAGCGGTAATGCCACTATTTTAAGGGGTGGCAAGGAGGTTATAAAGACCAATACGGTTCTTATGAATATAATGCGTGATGCCATAGCAGAATGCGGCTATAACCCTGATATTGTTCAGCTTATTACCGAAACCTCGCATGAGATTTCAACAGAGCTTATGAAGGCTAATGATTATCTTGATTTGCTTATTCCAAGGGGGAGCGCAAGACTTATAAATGCAGTTGTACAGAATGCAACTGTTCCGGTAATCGAGACCGGTACCGGCAATTGCCACATTTATATTGATGAAACTGCAGATTTAGAAATGGGTGTAAATATAACCGATAACGGAAAGACCCAGCGTCCGGGCGTTTGTAACGCTCTTGAAACCTGTCTTGTTAATGAAAATGTAGCGAAAGAATTTTTGCCGATGCTTAAGGCACGCCTGGATGAGCATAATGTAGAAATCAGGGGATGTGAAAAGACAAAGGAAATTCTCGGTGACTGTGTAGTGCCTGCAACAGAAGAGGATTATGCTACGGAATTCCTTGATTACATTATAAGTATTAAGGTTGTTAAGGATGTAAATGAGGCTGTTACGCATATTTCCAAATTCTCTTCAGGCCATTCAGAGTGCATAATTACAAATAATTATAAGAATGCTACTACATTTAAGGCAGGAGTTGATTCAGCCTGTGTATATGTAAACTGTTCAACGAGATTTACGGATGGCGGAGAGTTCGGACTTGGCGCAGAAATCGGTATTTCCACACAGAAGCTTCATGCCCGCGGACCTATGGGACTTAAGGAGCTTACAACTACAAAATATATTATCGAAGGCGAAGGACAGGTTCGTTAGTTATATTTATTATAGGAAATGTAAAATAGGAGACTGATATTATGAGTACATTTAATGTTGAATTAAAAAGGGTGGTTGATGACAGCTACCAGATCGAGACAGGGTATGAACTTACGGAAACCCTGGTGGACGACTTAAGAAGCGGTCTTGTAGGAAAGATTAAGAAATTTGCAATTATTACTGACAGTATAGTAGAGAAGCTTTATGCCACTGCAATTTATGAAAGAATTTTAGAGGCAGGCTTCAAGGCGGATTTATTTGTATTTCCTGCGGGAGAGAAGAGTAAGGTAAGAAAGACCAAGGAAGAAATCGAGGATGCAATGCTCGAGAAGGATTACAGAAGAGATTGTTGCATAATTGCTGTCGGTGGCGGAGTTGTTACCGATTTGGCGGGATTCATAGCCGGAACATTTGCGAGGGGCGTTCCATTTATAAATTATGCTACGACATTACTCGCTGCAGCCGATGCATCCGTAGGCGGTAAAACTGCGGTTGATACACCTAGAGCTACCAATTTGATTGGGCTTTTTAACCAGCCTAAGAAGGTTTATATTGATATAGCAACCTGGAGAACACTTCCTAAGAATCAGCTTTCAAGCGGACTTGCAGAGACCATTAAGCATGCATGTATGGCTGACTCCGAATTCTTTGAGTATTTGGAGGAGCATATGGAGGATATAATGAATCTCGACAAGGATGCTCTGGATCATATTTCCAATAAGAATTGCGAGATTAAATACAAGGTTGTTATGAAGGACGAGAAGGAGAGCGGTTTAAGAGAGATACTAAATCTCGGACATACCGTCGGAAGAGCGATTGAAACTACAAGTGATTATAAGCTTTTGCATGGTGAGGCGGTTTCAATAGGGCTTGTTGCCGAGACAATTCTTTCAAGAAAATTAGGTTATATGGATGATAATCAGGTAATGAGGGTAAGAGAGCTTTTAAAGAAGGCTAAGCTTCCGGTTTCCATACCTGAGTACATTGATAAAGAGGTTTTACTAAATAAATTGTATACAGATAAAAAAGTGCGTGACGGAAAGCTTAGGTTTGTGGTACAATATGGACTGGGTAGTATGGTTGAATTTGATAAAAACAATTTTGGCATCGAGGTATCAAAGGAAGATGCTTATGAAATAATAAAGGATTTATAATTCAGCCGGGTGCTTAATATGTTAAATTAAAAAATGGTCAGACAGACCGGGAATGAGGTGATAGGATGGCAAGAGCTTTGATTTTTCTAGCAGATGGACACGAAGAAGTTGAAATGCTTACCGAGGTTGATATGCTCAGACGTGTAAATATTTCAATCGATATGATATCCATAACCGGGGACTTATGTGTTACAGGTTCTCATGGCATTAAAATTATGGCTGACAAGCTTATTTCGGATTTATCCGATGAAGATTATGATGAAGCTGAGATGCTCATATTACCGGGAGGTATGCCTGGAACCCTTAATTTAAGGGACTGCGAAGAGCTTTCCAAGAGAATTATGGAATTTAATGAAAAGGGTAAATATCTTGCAGCTGTTTGTGCGGCTCCGACTGTATTTGGCGGGCTTGGGTTGCTTCAAGGAAAGAATGCTACCTGTTTTCCGGGAATGGAGGACGGTCTTACCGGTGCCAATAAGCTTACCGATAAGGTGGTTACAGATGGTAACATTATCACCAGCAGGGGAATGGGTACCTGCATCGAATTTGCCGGTGAGATTATAGCTAACCTTGCAGACAGAAAAACGTCTGACGAAATAAAGAAAAAAATAGTTTATAACATTTGAAAGGAGAATTGATTATGTTAAAGCATGTTGTTCTTTGGAAATTTAAGGATGGAATTTCAGATTCCGAAAAAGATGGTATTAAGAATGATATCAAGAGAAAACTTGAGAATCTTACTACTTTGATTGATGGTCTTAATGATGTAAAGGTTTATACTGATGCAATTGCAAATTCAGATGCAGAGATTATGCTTGTTGCTGAACTTGATAATAAGGAAGCACTTACCAGATATCATGCAAATCCTGAGCATCAGAAGATTAAGGATGAGAATATTGTTCCTTATATCCAGGCAAGATTATCATTTGATGAGATAGTATAAATAAGGTCCGTTAAAAGGATAAACATTATCGTGAATATCATATAATTTTTGTTTGTTTCTCCGTAGGTGTTGCAGGTGGATAATTGGTTATATTTATATGATTCGGATCGGAAAAATGTACTCAAAGAAAAACCGGATCCGGTGCAGATTCTTTTCGGGGAGAAACTTAAATTAAAAGGTGATAATAATATATAAATTTAGACAAAAAGTGTTTGCAAATTGTCGAAAATAGTGTATAATAAACTTAATTAATTTCGAGGAAGAGGGGTAAGATAAAGTGGCAAAAAATAATTATTATGATAGTTCAGACAATGACGATATCGAGAGCGAAGTTGAGTACGAAGAGGCGAACCAGGTGCCTGACATGGGTAGTATAAATGCTACTAATGTATTTAGTCAGGGCATTTTGAGAGACGACCTTTCTGATAAGGATAAAGATATTGCTCAGCAGGTTTGGGAGTTTGTTCGTGAGTTCACTCTTCCGGCTGATTTGGGCGGTATTACTGATGCAGAGCGTCTTGAAGCATTCTCAAGTGCAAGTGCTATGGATATCTTTTCTAACTTTAAGGATTTTGACAGCATTAAGACAAAGATTCAGCAGTGGGATGTTGACAGCATCAAGCAGAATGATGTTATCCAGAACAAGAATAAGGGTCTTATCGGCGTAGTATTGAAGAAGTTCTACGTTAATGATCTTAATGGATATCTTACAAAGTATCAGGTATTTACAGAGGGCGGAATCTTTGCAATCTGGGAATCAAGTGAGATTGAGAAGACCGAAAGCAAGGTTAAGGATGCTGAGGAAATCTTTAATAAGGTTGTTAAGGATCTTAAGAAGATCAAAGATAAGCTTAGATAATCGATGGATAAGTACAGTGATGAAAATCCAAAAAGTAATTGAATAAAGAAATATGAAATTTTTAAACCGAGTACTTGTGTACTCGGTTTTTTCGTGTTATACTATCAACCGTGTCTTTTTTTGGAATACTAATATTTTTAAAAACGTCACGAAAACCTTATAAATAAAGGGTTTATACGTTTTGTGAATTATTTTTTGTCTGTTTTAAAATAATAATTTACATAGTTTTCGATATATTTTAAACCGATATGTCCTCATTTCTGAATGAAGTGTGGGTGGCAAAAGATTTAAATTAAAAGGAATGAATATTGATTATGTATAAGAAAGTTTTTAGTATGAAACGAATAATTAGTTCTTTATTGATTTTGGCAATGCTTTGTTCAAATATTAATATTAATAAGGTTGAGGCATCCGAGGAAACCTTTAAATCTAATGTTTTTCCTAAGGAAAAAACGAAATATACATTAGCTTATGATGACAGATTGGAATTTGAAACCAATGTTGAGGCGGTTGAGACGGTTAAGGTTGAGTCTAACAAGGTTGGTTCGGAAGAAAAGGACGATGCAGTTGTTAAGATCGATCCTTTAAACAGTGACAGAATTATTGCTGTAGGATGCGGAAAAGCTTTGGTTACATTGGATACGGGAGATGTAATCAAGATAAAAGTTAAACCTGCAAAAATCAGTTTATGTCTTATGGTCGGACAGAGCAATATGGAAGGCAGTCCGAGTAATAAAGATATAATTATCCAGTATCAACAGCAGTTTATATTGAATGAAGAGGGAACGGTTTACAATACCTATGGTCCGAGTAATGCCTGGCATGCCAGATGGTTAGGTAATTTCGGTGAAAAGGCCGCTTATTTGGAAAAAGGAAAAGCAGATGAATTTGTACCGGATTCACTTACCGATAATTCCGCCGAGGAAGGTTGGAAGCATACCAACAATATTACGGATGCGCCGGGAGCCCTCGGAAAAACCGGTATTGACAGTGCATTTGCTGATGAATGGTATGATAATACCAAGGAAAAGATTTGGGTTGTAAATGCTGCACACGCCGGCAGTTCCATTACTTCCTGGGATCCTTCCAAGAGTAAGAATAATAATTTCTGGGAGTCCGTAGAGCTTTATAAGGCCTGCGAAAGACTTTTAAATAAGGAGATTAAAGCCGGTCACTATAAGCTCGGATATAAAGGTTATATGTGGATGCAGGGCGAAGAGGACTACAATATGTCCTTTGAAAGTTATCTCAAATATTTTACCAGGATGCATAAGATGTATGAGAAGGAACTTAAAGGCGATAAGTCGGATTCAAAGTATAAGAAGGTGACAAAGGACCTTGATTTCGGTGGAATAATTATGGTTCGTGCACATAAGAAACCGACCAGTCTTATCGACCTGCTTCTTACAGGACCGAGAAAAGCCTTGTATTATATATGTCAGCAGAAGACAGGCATATTTAAAAATGTATTTTTAGCCAGTCAGCTTTCTGAGGTATGGACATCAAATAAGAATGTTAAAAAATATTTTGTGGATAAATACGGTGGTAATAAGAAGTATTCAGCTAACAATTTTATGAGATCTGTTCAATTGTTACCTACTACACTTAAAGAGATACATTATACAATTCATTATTCTCAATTAGGTTATAATGAAATCGGTAAGGATGCAGCCAAGAACCTGCTTTATTCAATTGGTGCAATCGAGAAACCGAAGAATCCTAAGGTTAAGATTGAATTGGTTTCCGAGGATGGATATACAGATATTTCAGAGGTGGGAGTGGACACTGACATGACCATCTTAGCGAAGGTATTTCCGACTTATCTCAATAAGGAATTAAGTGTATCATACAACAGCTCATCAGTTTCTTATAAGTATCTGAATGCTATTTTTAATACTTCGACGATGGATACGGTATCCGGAAATGCTGCATATTCCCTTAAATTTAGCGTAAATAAAAGCGGAATCCAGTATACGCCGTAGTTATTTAATTTAACTGTGAGTACGTAGTATAAAATTAAAAAATCCTATTTCTTGGATTTGTATTTGCTTTTAAAGTAATCAAATCTTTGAAATAGGATTTTTATTTTGTTTCTGCAATTATAATATGTTGTTTTGGCTTATAAATTTTTTTATTATTTTATGATAGTTTCTAATCATCATTTTTCGGTGGGAGATTATCTTTCTTTTTATTAACAACAAATTTTTCCTGATTTAAGCCGGATTTCTTTGTTTTGATATTATTATTTTCGGTACTGATTGTTTCTTTTGGATTCTCATTTCTGGAAATATTCTTTTTGCTGGCCTCTTTACCAATGAGAAGAGGAGACGAATCATTATTTTTCCCAAAGTTAAAATTAAATGGTTTACCGATAAGGAAAGGGCAATATGCATGTACAAATTGAATAACACCCGCCGTGAAAACCATAAGTAAAAGTAATATTATAAAACAGTTAAATAAATATTCCTTTGTGTAATGTTTTGGAAGAAAAGCATAGTGCCTCCAACCTAATAAGAGAATTGATTTAAATCCCAACGCAGTATGAGTACATAAAACTATCAGGCTGTTCCTGCCCCAAAATGAAAGCCATTTTATTTCTTGTTTTGAGGTTATAACATCCAACAGGGCAATAGCTCCAATTGAACCGATTATACCGCAAATATAGAAGAGATAAGGATGTATACCCTCTTTTAACATATTGATGTCTACATGTTCATTAATTTGAGATAAAGATATATTTATCAGTGTAAATGTTATTCCAATGAACAGCTTCAACTGCAGTTTATCGATTTTGGCATAGAGTATATAAATTACATAACCTGCCAATATGAACCAGGCAGCCATAAAACTCTTGCCTGCAACGAAAGCAAGTCTGTCAAGCGCATGATAAACAACACTTGTATTATCGACATTTGCTGCAAGCCATTCTCTGCATTTGCTGAAAAATGTTATGGAATAGAGAGCAGCTAAACTGTAAATGACTCTGATAAACAGAGGCCATTTGATTAAGAAATAAAAGATGATTTCGCCGAAGAAGATTGTCGGCAAAAACCATAATGCATGAATTCCTCTTAAAAATACGAAGTCAAATATATGTACTAAAAAGTTATCCATTATCTTTTTGCTTGAATCATGCTCAATAAACATACGTCCTATATTAAAAATCGTTGCTATAATGCTGAATGAAATATATGGTATCATAAGATTTTTAAACAGATTTGAAGCAAATTGCGGAAAGGTTCTTTTATTTATAGATTGAGTATAACATAGAAGAAATCCGGATATTATGTAAAAAATAGAAACCTTGAAGGAAGACATCCAATCATCCAAAGGATTGGAGTATGATGTAATATGTCCCATCATTATCATCAATATACTTAAGCCTTTAGTGGCATCGACATAATTTAATCTTTTTTTAGTTTCGCTCATTTTGTTCCTCCCATCGAGAACTATATATCGATATTTAAGAAAAAATTAGTTGGAGTGTTTTTGAAAATGTAGTAAAATCAGAGTGATGTATAAAAAGCTTTTAAAACATTGTGATTCATTTAAATGCATCGTTAAATATCAAAAAGATTACTAAAATACATCAAAATTACTACGAAACACAAGGCTGATTATACTTTATATTCAGTATAATCGCAATACTATATTTAAAATTTCGAAAAAAATATTGACAGTGGGGCGATACTTTGTTATCATAACACAGTATGCCGCTCGATGAGGTTCGTGCGAAGTTTTTGAGTAATCAAAACACCGTAATCGGCGAGCGTAACATTTAAAAGAAATTAAGGAGGAAGAAAGATGTACGCAATCATTGCAACAGGTGGTAAGCAGTACAAAGTATCAGAAGGAGATGTCATTAACGTAGAAAAGCTCGGTCTTGAAGAAGGCGCTGAGGTTGTTTTCGATGACGTTAAGGCAGTAAGCGATGACTCAGGTATCAAAGCCGGTTCTGATGTAGCAAATGCAAGCGTTAAGGCTTCAGTTGTTAAAGAAGGCAAGGCTAAGAAGGTTATTGTTTACAGATACAAGAGAAAGTCCGGCTATCACAAGAAGAATGGTCACAGACAGCAGTTTACACAGGTTAAAATCGAAGCTATTAATGCTTAATGAATTTTACTCTCTTTTATAAAATATGAGAGGTTATTATGAAAATAATTGTGTATAAAAATAAAAATGGTGAATATATCGGAGTTGATACAATAGGTCATGCAGATGCAGCCGAATACGGTGAAGATATCTATTGTGCCGGTGTTTCGGCATTGTTTATAAATATGGTAAATTCCATTGAGGAGCTTACCAAAGATCAGTTTTCATATGATTCGACCGGTTATGGTGAGTCGGATGATAAGGGAAATCCGGAGGAAGACCGTATATCCTTCAGGTTAACGGGTGAATATTCCGCTGATGCACAATTATTATTGAAATCCTTTGTTTTGGGTATTAAGTCCATAATTAAAGGTAACGGAAGCGATTATATAGAATTGGATATTGTAGAGATTTAATATATAATGTTTCCGGTTTTGATTTAAAATATGAATTTGATTAAAATGAAAGGAAGGTAACTAACTATGTTAGAGATGAATCTTCAATTATTTGCTCATAAAAAGGGTGTTGGTTCTACAAAGAACGGTAGAGACTCAGAGTCAAAGAGACTTGGCGCTAAGCGTGCTGATGGTCAGTTTGTAAAGGCCGGAAATATTCTTTACAGACAGCGTGGAACTAAGATTTTACCTGGAAACAACGTAGGACGTGGAAGCGACGATACACTTTATGCTACAGCTAGCGGAATTCTTCGTTTTGAGCGTAAGGGTAGAGATAAGAAGCAGGCTTCTGTATATCCTGTTGAGGCTGAGGCTTAATTTTAGTAAATAATTATTGAAACGTTAATTAATTAGGGGCTGTCTGAAAATAAACATTTGGACAGTCTCCTTTTTTTCGAGAGAAATCTTTAAGAAAGGAAAGCATTATGTTTGCGGACAGAGCAAAAATAACAGTACGTTCCGGCAAGGGCGGAGATGGACATGTCAGTTTCAGAAGAGAGCTTTATGTTGCTAACGGCGGACCTGATGGTGGTGACGGCGGTGACGGCGGTGACCTTATATTTGAAATTGACAAGAGCATGAATACCCTAAATGATTACAGATACAAAAGAAAATACAGTGCCGGCAACGGAGAAGAGGGTGGAAAGCGCCGTATGCATGGAAAGAACGGGGAAGACCTGGTACTTAAGGTGCCTGAGGGAACCGTTATTAAGGAAGCAGAAAGCGGCAAAGTTATTGTTGATATGTCCGGAGATATAACCAGATATACGGTACTTAAAGGTGGAAGAGGCGGAAAAGGCAATATGAATTATGCCACTCCTACCATGCAGGTGCCTAAGTATGCACAGCCGGGACAGCCGGCAAAGGAGCTTGAGCTTTCATTGGAGTTAAAGCTTATAGCGGATGTGGGACTTATTGGATTCCCGAATGTCGGTAAATCCACATTATTATCCAGAGTAAGTAATGCAAAGCCTAAGATTGCAAATTATCATTTTACTACTTTAAATCCGGTGCTTGGTGTGGTTGATTTACCGGATGGCAAGGGCTTTGTAATGGCTGATATACCGGGGTTAATTGAGGGTGCAAGTGAAGGTGTCGGATTGGGACATCATTTCTTAAGACATATAGAGAGAACCAAGGTATTTGTTCATGTTGTGGATGCGGCTTCTGTTGAAGGACGCGACCCGATTGAGGATATTGAAACCATTAATAATGAGCTTAAGAGATACAGCGAGAAGCTTCTCGAGAGGCCACAGATAATAGTTGCTAATAAAACAGATGTATTTACGGGCACTGAAGAAGATACCGTCATTACATTGTTAAAAGAAGAATTCGAGCCTAAGAATATCCCTGTTATGGCTGTTTCAGCGGTTAGCGGTAAGGGGATAAAGGAGCTTCTTTATAAGATTCGTGAGGTTCTTGATAAATGTCCTGAGGAGACGACTGTATTTGAGCAGGAGTATGATCCGGATGAGGTTGAGGAAACATTTGAATCAATTGAGGTTTACTATGATCCTAAGGAAAAGGAATATGTTGTGGAAGGACCTAAGGTAGAAAGAATGCTTGGTTATACAAACCTTGATTCCGAAAAAGGATTTGATTTCTTCCAGAAATTCCTGAGAAGTAATGGTATCATTGATGAGCTTGAAAAGCTTGGAATCAATGAGGGCGATACGGTAAGAATGTATAGCTTGATTTTTGATTACTATAGATAAATAGAATCAATAATTATTTTTATAAGAGTGGTAGATTTAGCATGAAATTGGAAATAAAACTGGAGAGCTTTGATGGTCCTTTGGATCTGCTTTTACATTTGATTGAACAAAATGAAATAGATATTTTCGATATTCCGATAGCTGACATAACCGATCAATATCTGGCTTATGTTCATGCTATGCAGGAGTATTCAATGGACGAGATGAGTGAGTTCATGCTTATGGCTGCCACGCTTCTGAATATTAAATCCAAGATGCTTTTGCCTAAGGAGGTCGATGAGGAGACCGGTGAGGAAATCGATCCAAGAGCTGAACTTGTTGAGAGACTTTTGGAATATAAGGTCTATAAATATGCTTCCTTTGAGTTAAAGGACAGGCAGGATAGTGCCGGTAAGATGCTCTTTCGTGAGGCAACAATACCGGACGAGGTTTCGGATTATAAAGAAGAAGTAAATGTAAGCGAGCTGCTTCAGGATGTAACCTTATCCAGATTGAGAAATATTTTTTATGAGGTTATGCATCGTCAGATTGACAGGAAAGACCCGATAAGAAGCCAGTTCGGTCAGATTAAGAAGGAACCTGTTTCTCTTGAGGACAGGATTGAATATATACAGGTTTATGCGAGCGATCATAAGACTTTTTCATTTAGAAATCTTCTTGAGGAAGCGAATGATAAGCTGACTATGATCGTTACATTTTTGGGGATATTGGAATTGATGAAGATAGGGAAAATAAGCGTTGTTCAGGAAAGTATTTTCTCTGAGATAATGATAGAGTCCCTGGAGGGTTAACTAAATGAAACTATATGAATTAGAAGCAGCGATTGAAGCAATTCTTTTTACTATGGGAGATTCGGTTACATTGGAGCAGATTTCCATTGCAGTTGAGCAGGATCAGGAAACAGTCGGCAATGTAATCAGAAATATGATGGATAAATATGCGAAGAATTCGCATGGAATACAGATAATCGAGATAGACGGGGCATTTCAGATGTGCACAAAGCCTGAAATGTATGAGCATATTGTAAGTATTGCGCATGTGCCTAAGAAGCATGCACTTACCGATGTTCTTTTGGAGACGCTTTCAATTATTGCTTATAAGCAACCGGTTACCAAGCTTGAGATTGAGAGAATCAGAGGTGTAAAAAGTGATCATGCAGTAAATAAGCTTATCGAATACAATCTGGTTTGCGAGGCGGGAAGACTTGATGCTCCGGGACGCCCGATTTTATTGGCTACAACAGATGATTTCCTTAGAAATTTCGGACTTGGATCTCTGTCTGATTTACCGGAAATAAAGCCGGAAAAGGTTGAAGACTTTAAGAATGAAGCGGAGGAAGAGGTTCAGCTTAAGTTTGATTTGTAGGATGGTTGTTAAGGAATATTCGTCAAAAGTTTAGTTGTAGGATTGTTGATATGATTGTTCAGAAAAAAATGTTTTGTAGAATAGTTGATGGGATTATTCGGAAAATGTTTGTTTTGTAGGATTATTGATGGTAGAATCGACGTAAGTTTGACTTTATATTTTAAGATAATATAAGCTACTTAATTCATAATTATAATTGTGATTTAGGTAGCTTTTTACATTTAAAATTATTCGTACTTGACAATGCATTAATATAAAAATATACTTAATAAAGTAGTTATCAGTGTAATTATTCAGGCGTGTACTGTGTCTTAATGGTTACATTTATAAGGAATTACTTTAAATTAAAGAAAGTGAGGAATCACCATGCAGTTAGTTTCATTAGAGGAAGAGTTGCAAAACAATTCATATCCGGGACGTGGTATCATTATCGGTAGAACACCGGATGGCCTTAATGCAGTTACAGCCTATTTTATTATGGGTAGAAGCGAGAATAGTAGAAATCGTGTTTTTGTTGAAAATGAATTTGAAGGAATTAGGACAGAGGCATTTGATCCTTCCAAGTTAGAGGATCCAAGCCTTATTATTTACTCACCTGTTAAGGTATTAGGTAATGATACTATAGTAACTAACGGTGATCAGACAGATACAATTTATGAGGGCTTCAGTCAGGGAAAATGTTTTGGAAAGGCTCTCAGTAGCAGGGAATTTGAGCCGGACGGACCAAATTATACTCCTAGAATTTCAGGTGTTTTACATATTGAGAACGGTGAATATTCATACAAATTATCTATCTTAAAGAGTGATAACGGAGATCCTACTTGTTGCATACGTAACATTTTCTCATATGATAATCCGCTTAACGGCAAGGGTAGATTTATTCATACTTATGTCGGAGATGGTAATCCTTTACCTTCATTTGAGGGAGAGCCTAAGCTTGTTGAGATTCCAAATGATATTGAGGAATTTACAAAGATGATTTGGGGTTCGCTTGATCTTGATAATAAGATTTCACTTTTTGTTCGTTATATTAATATTGAGAGCGGAAAGTATGAGACTAAGATCATAAATAAATATCGATAATTTTATTTTCATAAAGTTATCGATAGTTGTTCATAAATATCAATAATTTTATTTTCATAAAATTATCGATAGTTATTCACAAATATCGATAATTTTATTTTCATAAAGTTATCGATA
>JAILOA010000156.1 GCA_024691065.1 Lachnospiraceae bacterium
CCTTCCGAGTTTGAAGGTGAGACTGCATTTATAACTTCTGAGATTACTGAAAAGGAATTTAAGGCATTTAAGGATAGTACAGAGGTTATTAATTATATTAGACTTAAATAATTAATTATTATATGTGAGAGTTTTTGCTATCAATATTTATGCGGGTTATCCTGCATAAAATATTATAAATATACTTACAGCAATTAATACGGAGGTAAAAGATGCTTGTAGTAAAGAAGTTTGGCGGCACTTCTGTTGCCAATAAGGAAAGAATATTTAATGTTGCAAAGAGATGTATCGAAGATTATAAAAAGGGCAACCAGGTTGTCGTAGTTCTCTCTGCAATGGGTAAGCAGACTGATGTACTTCTGGATATGGCTCGTGATATTAATCCAAAGGCCAGCAGAAGAGAGATGGACATGTTACTTACAACCGGAGAGCAAACCAGTGTAGCTCTTATGGCAATGGCTATGGACAGCCTTGGCGTTCCTGCGATTTCACTTAATGCATTTCAGGTAGCCATGCATACCACAGCTGATTACAGCAATGCAAAGCTTAAGAGAATTGATACCGAAAGAATTTATAATGAGCTTGAAAATCGTAGGATAGTTATAATTACCGGTTTCCAGGGAATTGATAAATATGATAACTATACTACACTTGGTCGTGGCGGTTCGGATACTACCGCAGTTGCACTTGCAGCAGCCCTTCATGCTGATGCATGTGAGATTTATACAGACGTTGACGGTGTTTATACAGCTGACCCAAGAGTTGTCCCAAAGGCAAGAAAGCTTGAGGTTGTTACTTATGATGAAATGCTCGAGCTTGCAAGTCTCGGTGCAGGTGTATTACATAACCGTTCTGTTGAAATGGCTAAGAAGTATGATGTTCAATTAGTCGTTCGTTCAAGTTTAAATAATAATGAAGGAACCATTGTCAAGGAGGATACAAAAATGGAGAAAATGCTCGTTAGTGGCGTTGCTACAGATAAAAATGTTGTACAGATTTCAGTTGAAGGTTTGGAGAATAAGCCAGGGGTTGCTTTCAAGCTTTTCCAGCATTTAGCTAATCATAATGTAAATGTAGATATGATTTTACAGTCGGTTGAGCACAGTGGAAAGCAGGATATCAGCTTCACGGTTACTGAAGAGGATGCTGATGTTGCAATCGAAACAATTGACAGACATGCAGAGAGCTCACTTAAGTGTGATCAGGTAAATGTAACACGTGATGTAGCAAAGGTTTCTGTTGTCGGTGCCGGAATGATGACTCATCCGGGTGTTGCTGCTAAGATGTTTGAAGCTCTTTATGATTGTGGTGTAAACATTCGTCAGATTTCTACCTCAGAAATAAGAGTAACAGTTCTTATTGATGAGAAATATACCGAGGCTGCTGCACAGGCTGTTCATGAGAAGTTTTCTTTAGATTAATCAGGTTTAAAATATGGACAAAATTAAAGAATTATATACTAAATATCGCGAAATAATAGTTTATTTGATAGTCGGAGTTCTTACAACCATTGTAAACTGGGTTGTATATTTTATCTGCGTAAGAACATTTCTTGATCCCAAGAATCCGATTCAACTTCAAATTGCTGTTTTGATAGCATGGGTTGCAGGTGTATTATTTGCATATGTGACAAACAGAAAATATGTTTTTCAAAGCAGGAATCCGGAGATTTTAAAGGAATTCACATCCTTTGTATTATCCCGTGTGGCAACTTATCTTATGGAAGTATTTTTAATGTGGCTTTTAGTTACAATTATGGGTATGAATGATTTGATTGCCAAGATTATTGCAAATGTAGTTGTTATTGTTGGAAATTATATTTTCAGTAAGCTGTTGGTATTTAGAAATAAAGATAAAAAATCAGTAGATAGCGAAGAGGCATAATTTTTAAGCTATATTTTAATTTATTTAATACAGTAAATATAAGGAATTATTTATATTACATATGTTTAATGTCTTATCTTTTGTTTAATGTCTTATCTTTCAGTAAAAGATTTGACGGGAAAATGCTATGGTATGCAATTTATAATCTATATATTTACCGAAAGTGAGGAAATGTTATGAGTAAAGTTCCGTTTGTAACCAAAGAACAGGTAGAAGAGATAGCAAAAACCTATCCAACTCCGTTTTATATTTATGATAAAAATCAAATTATTGAAAATGTACGCAGGGTTAAGAAGGCATTCGCCTGGAATGAAGGCTTTAAGGAGTATTTCGCTGTTAAGGCTACCCCGAATCCGTTTATTTTAAAGCTTCTCAGAACAGAAGGCTGTGGAGTTGACTGTTCTTCATTGACAGAGCTTATTATGTCGGAGAAATGTGGCTTTTACGGAGAAGAAATTATGTTTTCTTCCAATGTAACTCCTGCAGAAGAGTATGTAAAGGCTAAGGAATTAGGCGCTTACATTAATTTGGATGATTATTCACATATTCAGTTCCTTAAGGATTGTGCAGGTATTCCTAAGACTATTTGCTGTAGATATAATCCGGGCGGGGTATTTTCGCTTGGAACAGATATAATGGATAATCCGGGTGATGCCAAGTATGGTATGACTAAGGAGCAGTTAATTCAGGCATATAAAGATCTTAAGGAGCTTGGTGCAGAAGAGTTCGGTATCCATTCGTTTATAGCAAGTAATACGGTATCAAACGAATATTATCCTACACTTGCAGGTATTCTTTTTGAATTAGCTCTTGAGATTAAGGAAAAGGCAGGAGTAAATATTTCATTCATCAACCTTTCAGGTGGTGTTGGTGTACCTTACAAGCCTGATCAGGAACCTAATGACATCCTTGCAATCGGTGAAGGTGTTCGTAAGAAGTTTGAAGAAATCCTTGTTCCAAACGGACTTGGTAATGTTAAGATATTTACCGAGATGGGAAGATTTATGCTTGCACCTTACGGTGGACTTGTAGCCAAGGTTCTTCATGAGAAGAAGATATATAAAGATTATATCGGACTTGATGCATGTGCCGTAAATCTTATGAGACCGGCAATGTATGGTGCTTATCATCATATTACCGTTTTAGGTAAGGAAAATGAGCCTTGCGATCATAAGTATGATGTAACAGGATCACTTTGTGAAAATAATGATAAGTTTGCCATTGACAGAATGCTTCCGAAGATTGATATAGGCGACTACGTATTTATCCATGATACAGGCGCCCATGGTTTTGCGATGGGATATAATTATAACGGCAAATTAAAGAGTGCAGAGCTTTTACTTCGTAAGGACGGTACCGTTAAGCTTATCAGAAGAGCAGAGACAGTGGAAGATTATTTCGCTACATTTGATTTTTGCGATATATTAAAATAATATAATGTAGTGGATTGCGAATATCATTGATTGAAAGATATACTTGATTATTTAATACCCGTGCAATATTACCTGGTTATATGTGATTAGTTAAATATTGCACGGGATTTTTTGCGAATTTAATACTAAAAACTATTGACTTATTGCACGCGTTAGTGTAAACTAACAAAGAAATATGTAATGTTTCTGTTTGAGACTATGTTATGTTTTTATTGAAATATGAATTATTTCTTTTTGAAACATGATTTATTTCCTTGTGTTTATATTATGCTTTTATTTTCATTTTACGAAAGGAGACATTATATGCCATTAATTTTTGTAGAAGCGGGCAAGATTGTTAAAGTATTACGTGTTTCCGGGACAGCTGAGGTAAAAAAGCATCTCGAGGATTTGGGTTTTGTTGCGGGAACCGAGGTAGAGGTTGTTCAATCTCAAGGCGGTAATTTAATAGTTAATGTAAAGGGCTCTAGACTTGCAATTACAAAAGAGTTAGCCCAAAAGATAACTGTTTCTTAAATTCTTTTTATGCAAACAGTTTTTATTTTGACTTGTTGTTAGTATAAGTTAACAAAAAAGAATATATAGATTATTTTTTTTGTAATAATGTTAGCTAAGACTAATATACAATATATTTATTTATGTAGGAAAGGATGTGGCATTACTTATGAAGAGTTTGCGTGATGTTGCCGTTGGACAGTCAGCTAAGGTAAAGAAAATCCATGGTGAGGGTCCTGTTAAAAGACGTATTATGGATATGGGAATTACCAAAGGCGTTGAAGTTTATGTTCGTAAGGTTGCACCTCTTGGTGATCCGATGGAATTAAATATCAGAAATTATGAATTATCTGTAAGAAAAGCAGACGCTGAAATGATTGAGGTTGAATAGAAAGGACAGAAAAATGAGTATCAAAATTGCTTTAGCCGGTAATCCTAATTGCGGTAAAACAACATTATTTAATGCATTAACAGGTGCTAATCAATATGTTGGTAACTGGCCTGGTGTTACGGTAGAAAAGAAAGAAGGAAAATTAAAGGATAATAAGGAAGTAGTAATTCAGGATTTACCTGGTATTTACTCACTTTCTCCATATACTTTGGAGGAGGTTATTTCCAGACAGTATCTTGTGTCAGAGAAGCCTGATGCAATTCTTAACATCATTGATGGAACTAATATTGAAAGAAATCTTTATCTTACAACACAGCTTTCAGAACTTGGTATTCCGATGGTAATTGCTATCAATATGATTGACCTTGTAAGAAAGAACGGTGATAATATTGATGTTGCAAAGCTTTCCAAGGAATTTAAATGTGATGTTGTTGAAATCAGTGCTCTTAAGAAAGAAAGCATCAAAGATGTTACAGATAAAGCTGTAAAGGCAGCCGAGAGCAAAAAGAAGATGGAACCGCTTAATATTTTAAGCCCTGAAGTAGAAAGTGTTGTAAGCGAAATCGAAGGACTTATTTCAGATAAGGTTGATGCTTCACTTTTGCGTTGGTATGCAATTAAAATATTTGAGCGTGATGAGAAGGTTCTTGAGAATTTATCATTAGGTTCAGCCGCTGATAATATTGAGAAAATTATAGAGGATGCTGAGAAAAAACTTGATGATGATTCCGAAAGTATCATCACAAATGAAAGATATAATTACATTGCCGGAGTAACATCCAAAACAGTAAAGAAGAAGAGAGCAAAAGGTGAGCTTTCTGCTTCAGATAAAATTGATAAGGTTGTTACAAACAGAATCCTTGGTCTTCCTATTTTCGCAGGTATTATGTTCTTAATATATGCTATTGCAATGGGTGGATGGAAGGTTTCAATCGGTACAATGGCAAC
>JAILOA010000157.1 GCA_024691065.1 Lachnospiraceae bacterium
ACTAATTTCAGCTGTTCCGTCCTCTAACACAGTATATTTATAATCCCCACTGATTATTTCCTCTGAAGCAGTCTCTTCCGCAACAGCTACCTTACTTGTACGGTCCCCTACAAAATCTCCGATTCCCGGGATACCAGTAAATGTCATTGCTAATGCTGTTACAAAACATGTTGCTAACTTTGTTATTTTTCTCATTCTAAATCCCTCCCTAGAATAATTATAAAAAAATGCATAATTACAGTTACAAATAAAATTTTCAATGTTCATGCTTATTTATAACAATCTCCATTTATCTCATTATTGGTATTAATCTGTGAACTACTCATTAAAATGAATAACAAGTAGTTTCTCTTTAGTATCCTAAAGATTATTATAACTCCTATGCAATTAAACTAACATTATAATATTTCTTTAAAAGCGATTAATTGTTTCTATTATAGCACTACCCTCCCCGATTTTTCAAGTGTTTTCGCTACTATCTGTAATATTTAACCTGAGTTATATTATATCCCATATAATATTGTACTATCTTGATTTTTAATGGAATAATTTTTTATAATATATATAAAACGACCACCATTGATATAATCCAAATTCTAATCATACCAACAGTGGTCGTTCACACATTATATTTCTCTTTATTAATCCCTCTCACACCATTTTACAGCATTTTTCATTATTTTTACAAATCCGTCCGACGTTAAACTTTCTGTCGTATGACCCGGTGTAAAGCAGCAAATCCTCCCTTTACCATATTCACTAACCCATAAGCCCGGTTGTGTCCCATACTTAGAGACTGTATTTGCCAAAATAGTCACCTTATCTTCATCAACAATTTTCATATGATAATGCTCATCTATAACCGGCAAAGTAAAGCTATCAACCCCTTCTGTTACAGGATGTGACTTAATTATATCCACCTTTAATTCACATTGTTCGGGATGAGTAATAAATACAGCATGTGTAAGATTTTTAACTATTTTATGGTCCTCCGGCAGATTTAACGTACCGGCATGAAAAGCCAAAAATCCTGTTCCGGATTCTACCATCTTTAAACAACATTCTGTCCATTTTTCATAGGTCCACATAGGAGTAGGAATTGTATTATCTTCCAAAGGATCTTTAAATGTAACAATCAAATCCAAATCAGAATTATATAATTTTTCCGGATCATTTGAAAATATAACATTCCATTCCTCATTATCAAAAACCTTATCCACCAATGGCTCAATTGAAGCTCCCGAATGCCAACGATCGTCAACTAAAAACAATGCATTTTTCATATCCTAATCCACCTCACTTTTACTTTCTTTACTTTACTCTATCCCCCGTAAACATCGATTTATATCTATACATAATATTTAACCGTTTCCATTACTGCCGAATAATATCCACCGCCAAATAAATTAAGATGATTTAGAAGATGGTACAGATTATACAAATCCCTTCTATCTTCATATCCGGGTTCCAAAGGATTGGTAGCTTTATATGAAGCATAAAAGGCTGATGGAAATCTGCCGAATAATTCCGTCATTGCCAAATCGGCCTCTGCGTGTCCTACATAAACCGCCGGATCGATTAACCATGCCCTTCCGTCATCTCCAACTATATAATTTCCGGACCATAAGTCACCATGTAAAAGCGACGGCTTCGCAGGTTCTGTAAGATACTTTGGAAGATTGTCCAGAAGCTTTAAGCTTTTCTTAATTGCGGACCTGTCAAAATATGCTTCAGCCATCTTAAATTGATGTTCAAGCCTGCATTCACGAAAAAAATCGAGCCAGGAATCCTTCGGATCATTAATTTGATTGGTTGCTCCTATATAATTATCTGTATCAAACCCATATTTTCCGGCACTTACAAACTGCTCTGTACTTGCCCTATGCATCTTAGCAAGACTTTGACCAAACTCCTCCCAGAATTCATCAATTCGTCTTCCCCCGGCTAAATATTCCATAGCAAGAAAAGTATGTCCCTTAGAAGTATCCGCACCTCTGAAAAGAAGCTTTGGAACATTTATTGTGCCGGTTTGGGCTATAGCATTTAAGCCAATTTCTTCTGCTATAAAAAACTTTTCGTTTTTTATAGAATTTTTCTTTACAAATATTCTTTCACCGTTACTAAGTCTGATACACTGAGCCTCATTTATATCTCCGCCGCTTACATTTATAAAATCTAAAATTGTAACCGAATCGCCAAAATATGATTTTATTCCCTCTTCTATGCTATTAGATTTACTGACAGACATCTATAAAGCCCCTTTCATATTCTGTGAAAAACCATTATAAAGCTAATCGTCTTGTTTCTACACTCATCACAGTTTTCGTTCCGGAAGCAAAATAACTGAAAATGCACAGATAAAATTAATCTAAACCTTATCTCACTTAACCTTCACACTAATCGCTTTACTCCATGCTCCGTAAACCTTGCCGTCAAAGGTATAAGCATAAGCGCGTACACGTATATAGTACCTTTTACCTTTCTTTAATTTTTTGATTAAACAACTTGATTTATAAGTAGTTTTATACTTATTTGCCATTGAAAAGGTTTTATTCAATGCATAATTTACCTGGTAACCTGTTGCATCATCATCTGTACTATATATAACTTTTACTTTCTTACCTTTCAATGCTTTTAGCTTTCTTATAGATATTTTTTCAACGGTAACATCGTCAGAATCATCGTTAGAATTTGAGCTGTTATTATTTGTAGTTCCGGTATTTGTACCTGTGTTTGTACCGACATTTGTTCCGGTATTTGTACCTGTGTTTGTACCGACATTTGTTCCGGTATTTCCATTTGAGGAAGAGTTACTGTTATTGGAAGTTGAAGCCTCACTTATACTCCATTTAACTGTCTTATCGGTTGTGGTTCCATCTTCCCAAACATAATCGGTTTTGTTATATAATATAACTTTTGCAGTATAATCCCCCGCCTTGATTGAGGAACCATTAGTTACAACATAATACTCTGTTGATGCAACTCCGGTCTTCTCAGTACCATCGTAAACTAAATTGCTGACTGCTACCGGAATTGCAATTTTCTTCGGAGCAATTTTCCACGATACGGTCTTATCTTCTGTTGTTCCATCTTCCCAGCAGTACTTACTCTTATCTTTCAAAGATACTACGGCTGTATATATACCTGCATGAATAGCACTGCCATTATCCACATCATAAGCATCATTTTCATATATACCGTTTTTGCTATTTCCATCGTATACTAAACCTTCTACGGCATAAGGTATTGAAACAATGATTAACTTAATTGCTTCATTTTTTGCTGTTTCATCCGGTGTCGTAGTTTCTGTTTCTTCCGGTATCGTAGTTTCTGTTTCATCTATCACAATTGAATTCTTAATATTCCCATCTGCATCAAGTGTTACACCTTTATTAGTAAAATACTTATAATCCGGATTAAGAAATGCAACATATTTCTTACCTTCCGTAAAACGAACATAAGAATCGGATGGCTCAGTATTATCAGCATCGAAGATATCACCTGAAAGTGTAAATACAAGTTCAAGAGACTTGGTTGGCTTTGCATCAAACTTTGTAGTATCTCTTGTTGCCTGTCCGTTATCATCAAGACAGTTAACAAGTGAAGCTGACTTATGGCTGTCATAAGTATTAAGAAGCATAGCTGAATAGTAGTTACCTGATGTCTTCTTAACTGCAGTAGCAGCTGCAGCAGGATCATCCTTAATACCACCATTTTCAACTGTTAACTCGCCGTCAATTTTATAAACAAGCTTGTCATCGATATAAAGTTTCATATCACTGAATGTAGGTGCAAGAGCACGAGGAATATCAGTAGTGATACCAAGTATATTAAAGATATTATTTGTGTTATTAGAACCAGCTACATAATTACCACTTGCATCAGTTGAAGGATACTTATATTCAGTAATATTGAAGAGATTGGCCTGATCAGCAGGTAATTCCATCTTAACTGAGTATGTACCTGCATGATCCATATAAGCATCGGTAAATGTTGCGTTAAATGCACCACCCCTTAAAAGAACTGAGGTAACATTTGTAGTTTCATCTGTCTTAGTAACGTCTCCTGTTAAACCAATATTAAATATAGGAGAATAAGCAATTGTTTCATTAAATGTAATATCTTCTGCACTTGTGTAACCAGGAACTGTGTGACAAACAGTAATTTTCTGTGCTTCAATACCATAACCGGCCTTAACATCACCAGCTTTAAGATTAACTGCAGAGTTATCTTCACCAGCTATTGTTTGTCCATCATACCAGCTATCACGGAAAAGCATTCTCTCTGCACACTGGAATGAAAGAAATGCTCTGTAACCACTTCTCTTAACAGTTGTACAAGGTGCAGTATCAGCTGCGCAAATAGCAAAAGCTTCAGCCTTTTTTACAGGAGCAGCAAATGTTCCTAAAACCAAAGACGCAATGAGTACAATTACTAAAGATTTTTTAAAAGATTTTTTCATGTTTGAATTCCTCCCATCATCAATTTTATACGTAATCAAATTCACATTATATATTTTATAATATCGATTATATAACAACTGACATCATTATAACATAAAAAAACAATTTATTAAAGAAAACATTTATTTTGATTAGTATACTGCTTTTAACAGACTGTACATTTATATAAAGCTGATATTTATATTACTTTATTTCCTGCCGGACACTTTGAGTCCTCTTTCTGAATTGAATTAAAACCATCTGAAATAATAAACTATTTGCACTACATTTAATATAAAACAAAAAACAACCACCATTGATATGATTAAATTTCTCTTATCATACCAACAGTGGTCGTACTTATAACCATTGTATATTATTCAAAATAATCTTTACATTAGTCAACAGAATTTAACAGTTTTCTTTAAATCTTATTTTACCTTTACCTTAGTACTTGCGGACTTATTGCCGACCTTTACGGTAACCTTGGTTTTACCCTTTTTAACACCCTTAACGGTAACAATAAGTTTTTTCTTCTTAAGCTTCTTCTTAATAACCTTAACAATCTTCTTGTTTGCAATTTTAACTTTTACTTTATCAGTTGTTTTCTTACCGGTATTTTTAGACTTAATTGTAAATGTAAGTTTAACTTTCTTACCGGCCTTTACTTTAAAACTCTTCTTTGCAGCCTTAATACTCTTGCAAGGATTATCACCGGAATCAGTTGTTGTTGTAGCTGTTGTAGCTGTTGGAGTAGCTACAGCCGACTTTGTAGAAACCTTTGTCCAATCCGGATTATTATTAGCCGGTGTTGGAATTGGTTCAACAGTCGGAACACTCTTCTCAGCAGGTTCTGTTTCAACAGGTTCCTTAGTTTCCTTTGCAGGTTCTGTTTCTTCAGGAGTTTCTGTCTCTTCAGGAGTTTCTGTTTCTTCAGGTGCTTCTGTCTCTTCAGGAACTTCTGTCTCAACAGCTTCATCAGTAGCAGCCTCAGTCTCCTCAGGTGTTTCTGTTTCTACAGCAGGCTCGGTAGTTACAGCAGGCTCTGTTGTTACTGCAGGTTCTGTTGTTACTGCAGGTTCTGTTGTTACTGCAGGCTCTGTTGTTACTGCAGGCTCTGTTGTCACTGCCGGACCGGTTGTTACTGCAGGCTCTTCTTTTTTCACAGCCATTGTTAATTCTTCGGTATCATAGTTATAAACAGCATAATCATAACCATCAACAGGTTCTACATATTCGATAAGGAAATAACTATTCTCCTCATTGGTACAATAATCTGCAAACGGAGCATAGAACTCATCCTCTAAATCAATAGGATTTATTGCAAAATCAAAAAGATTTACATATTCCTGAATAACCTTATCATCAAGATGCTGCTGGAATAATGCACAAACCTTATCTGCATCCGAAGCTGATAAAAATGTTGATGACTGATATCCACTCATATAAATATCAGGATAATAGAACATAATAAGCTCAGCAGGAATAGCTGAATCTACATCAGTTACATTATATTTCTCAAGCATTTCTGCTCTTGCAGGATAAAGCTCTGTAGGAGATCCCGGATGACCCTTAAAATAATATGTATAATCATCACCGTAATATGACTGCATTATCTTAATGTATTCTTCAAGATGAGTATGTGCTGACTCAGCAGTACCGAGAATTACCATAGCAGGCTTCTCTTCTGTAGCTTCAGCAAACATATCCCCACTGAAATTATAGAGATTCTTAAATTCTTCATCCTTCCCTGCATTCTGTAAAGCCACAAGCATATTCTTCATGTTATAAACAGTTGTATTAGCTTTAACAATATCTGTAAGCGCTACATTTTCAGGTGTTAAATTAAATGTATTGGAATTTCTTCCAACCCACCAGTCAGCATTCTCTGCAGCCGCTGCAGCTGCCGCATAATTGAAAAGTGTAGCTAATTTATTTACTTTTGTCCAACTACCATACTTATAACTTAATGATGAAGTATTAACTTCTCCTGTTTCATATGAAGACTTGAGAAAAGCATTCCACTCATCAATCATAGTATTGTATTTTGTAAGATCGGTCTCACCGTTAAATGTCTTTGTGAAATAAGAATAAGTTCCTGAACCATCTGAAAGAAGTGATAAATCATACATATCAGAAGAAATTCCGTTTGCTTCCATAAACCAAGGAATGTTCTCAAGGAAGTTATCTACTGTAAATAAATGGAATGTAGATTTATTATTTAAATCGTGAAGCATCTTAACATAAGCCTTCATCTTCTGTCTGTTAGCAAAGAATGTATCAGATCTGATACCTGTCAAGTCTGAACGCTTAACAAATCCCGGAATATAAACATTCTCAGGAAGTGAATCCCAATCTATGGATTCTGTTCTCTCAGCTATGAAAAATGTAGGAATAGGCTGATTTGTTTCTTTGTTAACGGTTACACAAAAATCACTGCCTTCATAAAGTGATAAACAGAATAATGTAACAGGATATGTTGCATTAAGAGCAGAAATATTATATCTCTCGGCAATTACTCCAACGTTTGTAGTAAGCTTATCAGATACTGTTTCGCCTTTATTTGTAAATTGAACAGTCACATCAAAATTACCGAACATTTCAGGATCAACTGAAAATTCAGTAGTTTCACCGTCTAATGCAAGTTCAAAATCTTTTGAAAATGTAACTTCAGCCTCAGAACCTTCCTCACCTGAATCATATGACAAACTCATATTAATTTTTACACCATCAAAAGCAGTTTCATATTCGCCGGAAGGAACATTAACAGAAACAGCGGTATAATTTACTTTATCCTGTTCCAAAGTAACTGTAGGTAAACCTACTGCACCAACCGTTGCAGGAACAACAGTAAAATCCTCTCCCGGTGTGTATTCTTTTACTTCACTTGGTTCGGCATTCTCTTCTGCCAATGCCTTAGTTGATAATCCAGGCATATACATACCTGTTAAAACAAGTCCTAAGCTTAATGCAATAGAAGTTGCTTTCTTAAAGTTTTTTCTAAATATCATTTTTAACTCCCTTTCCTTTTACGCTCAATTAATCTTA
>JAILOA010000160.1 GCA_024691065.1 Lachnospiraceae bacterium
AATAAAAAAATATGTATAAATGTAACATATATTGATGAATTTTATATTGTGTTCCGCAAAATATAGTGCAAATTATCGAAAATTTCCGATGTTGTTCGACAATTCGGAGAGTTGTTCGTAAAAGATAGACAAATTGTTACAAACTATGTAATAATTTAATTGAAATATTAAGTTGTTAACAAATGTTACATAATAAAAATGGCATTGTTTTATGGTGTAAAAATCATAAAAAATGCCATTTTTTAAGGTTTTTTTAAAATAATGGGTTGACATTTAAATTTAACATTGCTATAATCTACCTGTAACATTTTTGTAACAAATTAAAAATATCAAGGCATCGGGGATAAGCTTTGATGAATCCAATGGAGGAAATTATGTCTAAGAAAATCGTGTTAAAGAAAGCAATAGGAGTTGGAGCTGCGTTAACACTTTCAGTGGTTACCGGTATTGCAGTTAATGATGCCGTAGCAACTACATTATCAACTGAAACTGATCTTGCAGGTATTTCAGTTACTCTTGATGATTACTATACAGCAAATTATGCATCAACCGGAAGTGCAGTTGAAGAGAGTACCTCGGAAGTTGAGGAAACAACAGAGAGTTCTGAAGAGGTTGTATCCGGTGAGGTAACAGAGACTGCAGAAGCTACCGCAGAGGTTGAGGAAACTGCAACAGCTGAAACTGATGATTTGGATGTAGATATTTCAAAGACAATTGAGAATGCTACAGAGACAGCTGAGGCAGAAGAGACAGAAGAGACAGAAGAAACAACTGAATCAGCAAGTTCTTCAGCAGTAGATAAAAAAGATTCTTCTGATGACAGCAAGGCTGAGGAAGATAAAGAAGACGAAGAGGACAAGAAAGATGGTCCGGGACGTTTTATTACCGAAGAGCGTTTTGAGGATGTCGGAATTTCAATAGCAAGTGAATATGTAAATGTAAGAAAGGCTCCGTCAGAGGATGCTAAGATTTTAGGTAAGCTTTACAGAGGCTGTTCAGCAAAGATCCTTTCATACAAGGGTGATTGGGTACAGATTGAATCAGGCGATGTTAAGGGTTACATCAATAAAGAGTTCCTTGCAATCGGTGAGGATGCAGAGGAACTTGCAGCACAGTATATGAAGCGTTATGTAACTGTTAAGGAAGGTGTTGTTACACTTAATGTTCGTGCTAAGAAGGGAACAAACTGTGAGATTTTAACACAGATTCCTGAAGGTGAGATGTACGAAGTTAAGGGAAGCGCAACATATTGGGTAAAAATTGACTTAGGTGATGGTGACACAGGTTACGTTGCTAAGCAGTATGTAGATTGTAAGGTAAGATTTAAGCATGCTATTTCTCTTAAGGAAGAGAGAGCTAAGCTTAGAGCTAAGAGAGCAGCAGAGAGAGCCGAGAAGAAGCGTCTTGCAGCACTTGCAGCACAGAGAGCAGCTGAAGAAGAAGCAGCACAGCAGGCAGCTCAGGCAGCACAGCAGCAGGCTTCAACTAATACAGGTTCAACAAGTACTTACACTGCTCCGACAAATAATACATCATCAAGTAACTCTTCATCGAGCAGTTCAAGTAAGTCAAATAAGTCAAATAAATCATCAAATCAGGGTTCACCTGTATCAGGAAGCACCAGTTCAAGCAGCAGCAACTCAGGTTCTTCTAAGTCAGCTCCTGTAGGAACAAGCTCAAAGGGTTCAGAGATTGCATCTTATGCACAGAAGTTTATCGGTAACCCATATGTATATGGTGGAACAAGTCTTACAAACGGTACTGACTGTTCAGGTTTCGTAATGAGCGTATATGCACAGTTCGGATATTCACTTCCAAGAACAGCTGCAGCTCAGGCCGGTGCAGGTAGAAGCGTAAGTTTCTCCAACTTACAGCCTGGTGACCTTCTCTTCTATTCAAACGGAAGTTATATCGGTCACGTTGCTATGTACATTGGTGGTGGAATGGTAGTACATGCTAGTAACCCAACAGATGGTATTAAGACTTCGGTTTATAACTACAGAACACCTACTTGTGCAAGAAGAATTGTTTAATATTAAATATTATACGGTTTATATAGAAACCGGGATGCAAAAGCATCCCGGTTTTTTTGCGTAGGTGGTAGTTTAAGTCTCGCATAAAAGATATAGCGCGGGGCTTGAGTCAGTAAAAGCTGACATCATGAAAAACGGATACGAGAGATGGCTTTTCTATATACTCATCACTCTAGGAGGTAAAAAGAAAGTGAAAAAAAGACACTATACAAATTAATTATAATAATATATTATATAGACTATTGGAGGAAGAGAAAGTATTAAAACCAGAAAGAGGAAGGAGAAAATATGATTGAAGTAAATCACGCCTTTAAAGGTTTT
>JAILOA010000171.1 GCA_024691065.1 Lachnospiraceae bacterium
CAAGGAAAAGAAGGAGTGGGGATATACCGCTGGCGATGTTTTTAAGGGAATTTTGAGGGCATTGTTTATACCGCCGGTGTGCTTTGCAACCTGGTTTGGAATCTTATCATTTTGCGCAATAGTGTCATTGACGGCATTTGGACCGTGGTGATTTTGATGTGCTTTACAAACAAGTTTTCTGCAAGTGCTGAAAAGTACAATGTAAAATACTTTACAAACAAGTTTGGTGCAGGTGCTGAAAAGTACAATGTAAAATACCTTACAAACAAGTTTGATGCAGGTGCTGAAAATACAATGCAAAATACTTTACAAACAAGTTTGGTGTAAAGTACAACTCACAAATGAAAACTTGCCAAACCCACCAACGAAAACGTGCCAAATCCACCAATGAAAATGTGACAAATCCACCAGTGAAAACTTGCCAAACCCACCAATGAAAACGTGCCAAATTCACCAGTGAAAACTTGCCAAACCCACCAATGAAAACGTGCCAAATTCACCAATGAAAACGCGCCAAATCCACCATTAACCGCTTGCATTATTATCTGAAAAATAGTATAATCAGGCTATAAATACGTGTTTTGGAGGTTGATATGGTAAAGAATTATATGAATCGTATTTGTGATCAAATGCTACAAGATAAACTTGAATCAAAGGGAGCAGTTTTAATAAAAGGTGCAAAATGGTGCGGAAAAACTACAACCGGTGAGCATATGGCAAAGTCAATCATATATATGGAAGATCCAGCAAAAAAACAGCAGTATTTATTGATGGCAGACATGAATCCCGGGCAGTTATTGGAGGGAGAGGTACCACATCTCATTGATGAATGGCAATTGGCGCCTAAAATTTGGGATGCTGTCAGATTTGAGGTGGATCAAAGAGATGAATTTGGTCAATTTATATTGACAGGATCAGCGGTGCCGCCTGAATCTTCCCAAATATCGCATACCGGAACCGGAAGGATAACATCTCTAATGATGCGTCCTATGTCTTTGTTTGAATCCGGTGATTCAAATGGAAATGTATCCTTGGGAAATTTGTTCTCAAGTGATGATACAATAGCAGGAACTTGTGATTATACCTTGGATGATATTGCTTTTTTAGCTTGTCGGGGAGGATGGCCCAAAAGTATTGGGCAAAGGAAAAAGGTGGCGTTAACACAAGCATTAGATTATGTCGATTCGGTTGTGGAATCGGATATATCAAGAGTAGAAGGTATAGAAAGGGATTCTGAACGTGCAAGAAAAATTTTGAGAGCATACGCAAGAAATGTAGCGACAGAAGCTTCGTTGAAGTCGATTTTAAATGACATCAAGAGTGATAATAGCGATACATTTAGCGAAACTACTTTAAGGTCTTATTTGTCGGTATTAAGAAAAATATTTGTAATTGAAGATACAACTGCGTGGAATCCTAATTTGAGATCCAAGACGGCAATTAGAAGCTCTGATACTAGATATTTTGTGGATCCTTCCATTGCAACGGCTTCATTGGGAGTTGGACCTAATGATTTAATTAATGATTTGGCTACTACAGGTCTTATATTTGAAAATCTATGTGTACGGGATTTAAGAATATATGCAGAATCGTTGGATGGTAAGATATATCACTACAGAGATAAAAGGGGATTAGAATGTGACGCAGTGGTACATTTAAGAAATGGCAAATATGGTCTTGTCGAAATCAAGCTTGGTGGAGACAAGCTTATAGAAGAGGGTGCATCTAACCTTCTTAAGTTAAAGGATAGTATCGATTGTAATAAAATGAATGAACCTTCGTTTATGATGGTTTTATGTGGAGTGGCTCCTTTTGCTTATAAGCGAAAAGATGGAGTATTAGTTGTTCCGGTGGGGTGTTTAAAGAATTAATGAATTATAGTTGTTCCGGTGGGGTGTTTGCGGAATTAATGTAATTATAGTTGTTCCGGTGGGGTGTTTAAAGAATTAATGTAATTATATTGAGAATTTGATAAAAAAAGGAGATGAATAAAAATGGATATTTGGGAACAGTTGTACGAAAGGGCGAAGTCAGAGTATCATCCGGAGGATGTATCGCCTTTTGTAATGGCGCATCACGTGGTATGTGCTTTGGAGGCTGAAAACGGAGAGATATTTGCAGGTTTTTGTATAGAGTCTTGCAGTGGTGTAATGGCTCTTTGTGCGGAAAGAGTTGCGGCACTCAATATGTATGTGAATAGCGGTCAAACTGTTATAAAAAGGATGATTGCATTTAGGAATGAGCCACCCCGTGGAGATGTAGAAGGTAGCGGAATGCCTTGCGGAGCATGCAGGGAATTCTTAATGCAACTTTCATGTAAAAATCGTAATATGGAAATAATGACGGATTATGCTGAGCGAAAGACCATCACTCTTGGCGAGTTGATGCCGGGTTGGTGGGGGTGTAGCAGATACGAAACCGGGCAGGATTCTTGATAAATGTATTGCATACTCTCTTTAGGTTGTAGCGGATACGAAACCGGGCAGGATTCTTGATAAAATGTATTGCATACTCTCTTTAGGTTGCAACGGATACCAAACCGGGCAGGATTCTTGATAAAATGTATTGCATACTCTCTTTAATTGGCAAACAGTTGAAGGGAGTATTTTTTTGTGGCGATACATTTACTCGTAAAAAAAATATAAACTGATTGATAATAACTTTGAAAACCTTTATAATATAAATAACTTTATTTTGAAGGACGAAATAATTATTTAATGATTGGAGGAATTGGATATGGACAAGAAGGCAATGTATAAGCTTAGTTACGGATTATTTGTAGTCACTGCAAGAAGAGATGGAAGAGATAATGGTTGTATTACGAATACGGCTATTCAGGTTACGAGTGAGCCTAACCGCATTTCGGTTGCGATTAACAAGGCGAATTTTACTCATGATATGGTGAAGGATACCGGTGTATTTACAGTGTCGATAATCGGTGAGGATGCTGATTTCGAGTTGTTCAAGCATTTCGGTTTCCAGTCCGGAAGAGACGTGGACAAATTTGCTGATTATACCGATTGCAAAGAGGCGTCAAATGGCACGAAGATTATTACAAAGGGAACCAATGCATTTATTTGTGCGAAGGTTGTTCAGGAGGTTGATCTCGGTACACATACAATGTTTATTGCAGATGTGACTGATATGGAGGTTCTTAGTGATGTGCCGTCTGCAACCTATACTTATTATCAGGAAAATATTAAGCCAAAGCCTGAGGCAGTTGGTAAGACTTCCGACGGACAGACAGTTTGGCGTTGTGTGATTTGTGGTTATGAATATGTTGGCGAGGAATTGCCGGAAGATTTCATTTGCCC
>JAILOA010000245.1 GCA_024691065.1 Lachnospiraceae bacterium
GGTCTTACTGGTGTTATCGCATTGATATATTTTGGTTCGAGAAAAATCATAAAAAAAGGATTAAGCCCCATCACGCTTATTTGCTTTTCGGCATTTGTGGGAGCAATGGCTTACATGCTATAGATGGAACATTAACTCGGATAAAATTGTAATAAAATGGAGCATAGGAGCAAAGTATAAATATGAAAAAGATTATTTCTTTGGTATCGGCAATATGTGTGTTGTTAATTGGAATAGCAATGATAATAGTTGCATTTACCGGAGCAGAGCTTCCGAAACCATTATGGCTATTATTTGCGGTATGCAATTTGGTTAATGCTTTTTTGATTATTACAAACTATAAGAAGAAGGATTAACCGGAAAAATATTTTTCAGTTAAATGCAACATAGTTTTAAAAGTTTTTGAGGATAGAGCAGGTCATTTATGGTATACTGAAGTTCAAATTTATCGAAAACTCCAAAATTCGGGCAAGCCCAACAGGCCTCTGGAAATCGGGGTGTGAAAGACTTAATTCCACAGGCCGATTTATTCTCATAGAATCGGACATATTTTCTGATTAGACTCATCTTCAGCCTCCCATCTTGCGTCAGATCAGATTTTCATAACCCTTCGCATTGATATGGACATCATCGTAGATCAGGCAGTTTCGCTTATCACTATCGGGAAGAAAATGTTTCATGATACCTACACCATCGCCGATGAAGACAAACTGTGTAAGATCTGGATTGAAATTCAGTGCACGGATCTGATCCATCAGATTTTTGACATAGGCCATAAGTCCGGTACGGATGACCGTAAGATAGTTAGCCGGGATATCAGAAGTGCCGTGGATCATCACATCTTTGATGGTGGTTTCGTCAGCATCCTGTCCAAACTTCTGTCGTTAGACCCTTTAGGAAATCGAAGAGAACGCTGTATATCGTTGGTCCCTGGATTTGGAGATGTATGATCCGGTCCAATATTTTACGACTTTTGGAAAGAATTATACTTGGAAATTTAAGGACAAAGATCTCTATGAACAGGTATTCTCGAAAAAACTTGAGGATTGCTGCAGGTGGAAGTTTGTTGATCCATCAGAAGTGTTTACACTCGAGACTGACCGATGACCAATGCTCCTTTTTATGTGGTATTATGTTTTCAAATGTGTTATATATGGGTAAGAGATTATAACTTTACGAAAAAGGAATGGGTTCTTGAAGGTGATACCGTTTCTTATGGTGGAGCATCTGAATTGCGGGAAACGTTGGATTATGATTTTTCTCAGGAAAGAGAGTTCCGTTATAACGGATTAACGATGGATGAAGTGATTCATCATTTAGCAGTCTTTATTTCCAGATTATGGCAAATTCATGTATTCGAAGAAGGAAATACAAGAACAACGGCGGTATTCTTAATCAAATACCTACGTATGCTAGGATTTGAAGTCGAGAACGATTTGTTTGCAGAAAACTCTTGGTATTTTAGAAATGCCTTGGTTAGAGCTAATTATAACAACATTAAAAAGGGCGTCTATGAGACCACTGAGTTTCTAGAAAAGTTCTTAAAAAATCTTCTCTTGGATGAGAAGCTTGAGCTTCATAACAGGGAAATGCATGTAAGTGGTAAATTTTTATTGGGTCACGATGAACCGATAAATGACCCAATAAATGACCCAATAAAATTGGATGATCGTGAACAGCAAATTATTGAGTTGGTGAGAGAAGAGGCTGATCTTACAAGAAAAGATATGGCTGAAAGACTTGGCTGTTCTGATTCAACAGTAAAGAGAGCTTTACAGTCAATGGTAGAAAAAGGTGCAATTAAAAGAATTGGATCAAATAAGAAGGGTGAATGGATTATATTGGAGGGAAAATAATGCCGTTTTTTAATATAGTAGCAGCTTCGAATGAGAATACAGTTGTTACAGAGTATGAACCGGTAAAGTCTCGTTCAGATAGCTATCAGAGTGAAGCTGAATTAGAAAAAGAGTTTATCCGTCTGTTGACTGAGCAGGGGTATACCTATTTACAAATACACAAAGAAGAGGATCTGATTCGCAATCTGCGCTCTTGCATGGAGGAACTGAATAACTATAAGTTCTTCGACGATGAGTGGAGCAGATTCTTTTCTGATGCTTTGGCAAATCCGAATGAGCATATTGTTGAGAAAACAAGGAAGATTCATCATATCTTTGGATTTACAGGTACTCCGATTTTTGCAGTGAATTCCGACTCCAGAAGTAATGATAAGTATTTTACAACAGCGCAGGCTTTTGGCGATCAGTTGCATACATATACGATTGTCGATGCCATTAATGACAAGAATGTACTTCCGTTCCGTGTGGATTATATTAAGACTATGGATATGGAAGAAGATATTACGGATGAGATGGTATGGGATATTAATCGCGAAAAAACATATCAGGCACCGGAACGTATTAAGCTGGTTACAAAGTATATCTTAGATCACTTTGATCAAAAGACATATCGAGGCAATAAATCATATTACTACAATGCTTTGATGAATATCGGCGAGGTTGCATCAGCTGCGAACGGAAAGGTAGAGGAAGAAAAGCGTAAGCAAAGATTATCAGGCTTTAATTCAATCTTAGCTGTTGCATCTGTGGATATGGCAAAACTGTATTATCAGGAATTCAAGAAGCAGATGGAAGCTGATCCGACAAAGAAACTTCGAATTGCTACCATTTACAGTTATGGTGCAAATGAGGAAGAAACGGATGGAATTTTAGATGAGGAAAATCCGGAAGATACATCTGCGCTGGACAAGAGTTCTCGTGACTTCTTGGATGATGCCATAAAAGATTATAACGAGATGTTTAAAACGAATTATAGTACCGATGGTGACCGATTCCAGAATTACTATAAGGATGTCTCACTTCGAATGAAGAATAAGGAACTGGATTTGCTGATTGTTGTAAATATGTTCCTTACCGGTTTTGATGCCACAACATTAAATACGCTTTGGGTGGATAAGAACTTGAAGATGCATGGATTGATTCAGGCTTTTTCGCGCACAAATCGTATTCTTAACAGCATTAAGACTTTTGGAAATATCGTATGTTTCAGAAATCTTCAAAAACGTGTTGATAGTGCAATATCGCTGTTCGGCGATAAGAATGCCGGTGGAATTGTATTATTATGGTGAAAGCACCGATATTATTGATGATATTGTCTTTGAAATCGAGTTGATTAAGCAGATTGAAATCAATATCGATTATATTTTGATGCTTGTAAATAAGTACCATGATAGTCACGGAGAAGATAAAGAGGTCCTGATTACTATCCGTAAGGCAATTGATGCAAGTCCTGAACTTCGAAGCAAGAAGCAACTTATTGAAAACTTTATTATGGGTATCAATGAGGTTGATGATGTTCTTGTTGAATGGCAGGATTATGTCGTTCAGCAAAGGGAACATGATTTGGAAGTTCTTATCGAGAGTGAAAGACTAAAGCCGGATGAAACCAGAAAGTTCATCGAAAATGCATTCCGAGATGGTGAGATTAAAACGACCGGAACGGATATTGACAAGCTTCTTCCACCGGTATATCGATTTAATCGTTCTAATCCAACATCAAATAAAACTATATTTTAATAATAAAAAAGTAATACCCAAAGCTATAAATTCTATGCTAACGTTAAAAAGTGCAACCTTTTATAAACTGGTTGCACTTTTTAACGATTAACAGATATAATGTGGTATACTACGAGTATACTCTTAGCCCCAATTCGTCTGCTAGGAGTCTACGTTTGACTGCCTCACTTTGCCTTGATTTGCACCATTTTGCCAAACTTGTGTAACGATAGTGGTTGCAAGACTATTTTTTATGGTGCGCAAATCGCGCCAAAACACGCCAAAACGCTTCATTTTAGGAGGACTTTTATTTTGATTAAGATTTTATTCGTTTGCCACGGCAATATCTGCCGTAGCACCATGGCACAATTTGTTATGGAAGACATGGTAAAAAAAGAACATTTAGAAAATGTTATTCAGGTGGAGTCGGCTGCGACTTCGACAGAGGAAATAGGAAATCCGCCTCATTATGGGACGGTTCAAAAGATGCGTGAGATGAACATTCCAATGAGGAAACATTATGCAACACGCATGACAAAAAGTGATTACAGAAAATATGATTATATCATTGGAATGGATCAATGGAATTATAACAATATAATGAGGATTATAGGGAAAGACCCGGATAATAAGGTTTCTCTGCTTTTGGACTTCACGGATAGTCCCGGAACCATAGCTGATCCATGGTACACAGGAAACTTTGATGAGACTTACAGGGATGTGAAAAATGGATGCGAAGGTCTTTTGAAATATTTAAAACAGGAAGTCCTATAATAATTGGAGAATCATATGCGATTGGATAAATATTTGACTTCCATCGGAGTTGGAAGCAGGAGCGAAGTTAAGAAGGAAATTAAAAAGGGAAATGTAACTGTGAACGGTAAATTGGTACTTTCTCCCGAAGAAAAAATAAATGAAAATGAAGACGAAATATGTTTTAAAGGAAAAAATCTGACTTATTCCGAGTTTGAATATTTTATGCTCAATAAACCTAAGGGGTATGTTTCTGCGACGGAGGATAATCTCCACCCTACGGTCACTGCATTGATTAAAAATGCAGCGCACAAGGATATTTTTCCGGTTGGAAGATTGGATATTGATACCGAAGGACTTCTATTGATTACGAACGACGGGGAGCTTTCGCACAATCTGTTATCTCCGAAAAAGCATGTCGATAAAACATATTATGCGATAATTAATGGGAAGGTAACTGAAGAGGACGTCGCTACATTTGCAGAACCGATGGACCTGGGGGCAAAGTCCGTCGGGGGAAGTAAAGTAAAAAAGCAACAGGATGCTTCAAATAAGTCCGTCGGGGAAAGTAAAGTAAAAAAGCAACAGGCTGCTCCAAATAAATCCGTTGGAAAAAGTGGAATAGATAAGAAAAATATAACTCAGCCTGCCAAATTACAAATCATTGATTATGTGGATGTGACGGCAGATAACCCCCGGTTTTGTGATAACACAGACCCAACCATCATAAAATCCGAGGTTCTAAGTGATGACATAGAACCAAAGAACACGAAAACCCAGATTTCCGATAACAAGAAAATTTCTCCATTAGAGAAAGAAACCGATATATTCGAAAATGTAAAACCTCTTAACGATAAAATAATTACCGAGATACAAGAATACATAAGGGTTGTAAGTGATAATGAAAAGATAACCCAAACGCTGTCAGATACATTTACAACGGTATATGTTACAATAAAAGAGGGAAAATTCCACCAAATCAAACGAATGTTTGAACATGTTGGAAAAAAGGTGATTTATTTAAAGAGAATATCCATGGGGACGCTTATATTGGACGAATCCCTGCAAACCGGCGAATACAGGGCTCTTACGGATGAGGAAGTGGACGCTCTAAAAAACAGGAATTTTTAGGATACCAAAGAGGGAGATTACGGTAATACAATTACTGTGTAGTTCACAAGAATTATTGAAAACCGGGAACCACGGTAATTAAATTACAATGTAAATCACAAGAATTATCGGAAACCGACTATCATCAGTTCTTAATAAATCATAAGAATTTCTTAAGAATTTTCATATAATTATCTTAAAATATGGTTGCTATAATGCATTCATTCACAGTGAATACATTAAATGCAACTATAAATTTTGCATTAAAGGAAGGGTAAGGAAATGTTTAACATTTTAGTTTGTGACGACGATAAGGACATAGTTGAGGCGATTGCAATATATCTCACGACCGAAGGATACAATGTCCTGAAGGCATACGACGGAGTTGAGGCTCTCGAAGTGATGCGCAGGGAAGAGGTCCATCTTATTATATTGGATATCATGATGCCGGGCATGGATGGGATTCATACCGCCCAATTGATAAGGAAGGAAAGCAAGGTGCCACTGATTTTCCTTTCTGCCAAGTCAGAGGATGCAGATAAAATCCTGGGTCTGAATATCGGCGCGGATGATTATGTTACAAAGCCATTTAATCCATTGGAGCTCATTGCGAGAGTGAAGTCTCTTTTAAGGCGTTATACAGATTTTGGTACAGTAAATGCCAAAGAAGAGGGAAGTAAAGTCCTTAAAATACGCGGTCTTGAGCTTTACGAGGATGAAAAGGAAGTATATGTGGATGGCGAGAGCGTGAAGCTCACACCTATCGAGTACAAGATTCTCAAATTCTTCATGGAGAATCCGGGAATAGTATTTAACACGGACGCAATCTATGAGCATGTTTGGGATTCGGATGCAGTATGCACCGACAATGTGATCGCCGTACACATTAGGCACATTCGCGAAAAAATTGAGATCAACCCGAAGGAACCAAAGTATATACAGGTGGTTTGGGGGTTGGGCTACAAAATGTTGTCAACCCCGAAACATTAACGACTTCGGGAACCTAACTGCATCAGGCAATTGTTGAGTAGTTCCACAAACATTTCAATGTTATCAACCCCGAAAAATTAATCCCCCCTCCTATAATGTAAGATGGAAATGGAGAAAAAAATGAAAATTATAAAATCAACCTTTATTAAATATGTATTTCTGGCCATTGGGCTTGTTGCCACATCGGTGTTGTTTTTTGCGGTAATTTCCGCCTGTGGAAGAATGTACTTTCCACCTAAGGAAAATTATGACAATTTTAATAAATCCGCCTACATTAGCAATCAGATAAATAATATATATAACAAATTGGCTTTTACACAAAAACAACTGGATAAAATTGAAGATATAAATAATTCCGATTTTGAGAAAATTAAAATCTATGATTATGATGAAGAAAATGTTTTATCCGAAACAGATGACAAGACTAAAAATGATAAAGATTCCGAAACAGATGACAAGGCCCAAAATGGCAAAGATTCCGAAACAGATGATAAGACCCAAAATGGCAAAGATTCCGAAACAGAAGCTAAATCTGAAGAGAGTAAAATTAACGAAAACGAATCTTCTTCATATGAATACAACCTTGATGATTACATCAAAATGGCCGATGCCGACAACCTGTCTTCTGCAAAGATTTTATATAATTATCTTATCAACAACCTGACCTATCAGGGCGATGGTAACACGATGAGGGAGACAATAAAGTACAATGAGAATTCAACCAATGAAGTTCACAAAGCATTTCTCGGTAAGAAGAATTTCTATAAAATGTCCCTCGCATCCTTCGAAACATTTATAAAAGAGAAAGCTAGTGTTTTACCTCTGAAAGAACTGCTTGATGTTTATGATCGGAACGGAAGCCTCATTGATAATTACTATATTTACAATGAATATGCACAAAATGAATATTTGTTTGGAGATGAACATCTCGCTGAATCCCAATCATATTTGGTGGATTATGGAAGAAGAGAATATGCAGGTGATTTTTACAAAAATATTTATGTTTATGAAAAAGATGAAAATGTATTTTTCTATGATATGGAAAACCAGATTTTTTACAACACAGTCTCCGGATTCGTGAAAATTGACAATACAAAAGACAATGGATACATTTATTTCCCTGCTGATTATGTAAATGCAAACGGCGATACAAAATATTCAGATGATTTAACCGATGATTTTCTCGTAAGTCCGCTTACTGCCTCGGCTCCAATGTGCTATTTAAAGACTGTATCAGATGATATTTACGCAAAGATTCAGGATTTATATTCACTCAATATTCACAGTCACTATTGGTTAAATATTAATAACATGTTTACGCCCGGAAGAGAACTCGTACAGGTAAATAACAATGCAGGAATTATTTGTTATTATAAGGGTAAGGTTTATAGCAATTTTGAGGTGGTTACCCAAAAAGAATCAGCAGAGGAAACATTCAAATATTATCAGTCGAAATTGATGGAAAATGCCGATGTATACGTGTCCAAGACAGGCTCAGAGACTGATTCAAAATGCAGAAATTCCAAGGGAGAATTCGAAGATTATCAGTATTTTTCAGAGGATATCGAAGAAGCAGAAATACAAAAAGCTGATTTTGATTTTGCAATTTCTTATGTAACTTCCAATTTAACGGCATCGGATAATTATGAATTGAATTTGAAAAATTACATTTATGATATCGCGGGTGCACTGCCTCATCCTTATATTACAGGCGGAATCGCAGCATTAATACTTCTTCTGATGATAATTCTTCTTACAATTAACGCAGATAAAAGAAAATACATCGACAAAATTCCTGTGCTCCTGCTTCTAATTGTGCCGGCGGGATTGATGTTCATTCTGATTTTGATTGTAAAGGAAGAGGCAAGCTACTTCACCGGCCTTAAGATGGCAAAAAATTACAATGATCTTTTTGTAAAGCTAAATGCATCGTTCGCGGTTTGTATTGTGCTCTTTTATTTCATGATTGCAGAACTCTACCTGACCTGCGTGAGACGAATCAAAAATAAGGATTACAAGAAAAATATATTCTACAAATTTTTTGCGTGGATTAAACTAAAGATAAAGAGCAACAATGCAAATATAAGACTATCACTTAAAAATAAGGGACTTAAAAATGTTTCGATTAAGCTTGGTGCAACAATTATAGTGACTTACCTTATGGCGCTTGTGCTTATATTTAGTTTTAACACCGATGCAAGTTTTATGATGTTTGTAATTGTGACGGCGCTTGCGGTATATTTCTTTACAACTGTTATGAAACTGCTTGCGGGCATGAGTAAAATCGAGGCGAAGACTGAGAAAATTTCCAATCAGAATTTTGAAGAGGAAAATGTAGCGTTCACGAAGGGAGAAACTGCAGATTCGGAAGTACAGAAATCACTTCCTGTATATCTTCAGAAAACCTATGGCAATCTGGTCGGAATATCGGATTCCTTTAACAAGGCGGTTATCCGGGCAACCAAGGATGAACGCACCAAAGCTGAGCTTATCACAAATGTATCGCACGACATAAAGACACCGCTTACTTCTATTATAAATTATGTAGATCTTATCAAGCGTGAGAATGTGGATAATCCGAAAATCAAGGA
>JAILOA010000247.1 GCA_024691065.1 Lachnospiraceae bacterium
TGAAAAAAACAAAAGAATATTAATTATAAGCTATTCCGTTTTCTTTTTATTGGTTTTGGCATTTGAGGTTGTTTTTGTACTCATGAGAGGCATGGCAAGACTTGAGCGTGTCTATCTGCTAAATGTAGGCATAGACATCATGGGACTTTTTATAGGTTACGTAATATTTGTATGCTGCATAATGGATGAGCAGAAAGCGCTCTCCAATACAAAAAATTTACTTAGGATAGTGATTACGGTATCGCTTTCATTGGTATTTGATACAGTTGCATGGGTGGTTGACGGCCTGACGGAATACAGGCTTGTAAACATCCTTGTAAACACCTTGTATTATATGTGTGCCCCTTTTGAAGCGGTCTTATTCGTATATTACGTAAGAGGATACTTAAAGTTTTATAAGAAAATCGAAAAGCAGATAGACATATTTTTAAATGTCGGCCTTGCTGTTTCGATTGTTATGAGAATAATAAATATATTCAACGGTATGTACTTCAGGGTAGATGAAAACGGAGTTTATTCCAGAACATCTTTATACCCGCTTTCAATGGTATATATTGTTATTACCCTTATTGGAATATTTATTATTATAATCAGGGAACGAAAGCAGTTTTCGGTCTTTCAATTTGTGACACTGCTCCTGTATATCATTGTACCGGGCGCCTCGCTGATAATTACATATCTTTTCTACGGCCTGTCCATCAGTGGCGGAATTATGATGCTTGTCGTACTTTTGATGTATTCTACATTGAATGTAGCGGAAGGAAGGAAAATAGCGGTCGTAAACCAGGATCTAGAGGTGGCATCGGCAATTCAGCAAAATGTATTGCCAAATACCTTTCCGTTTATGCCGGAAAGAAAGGAATTTGATTTATTTGCGTCAATGACTCCTGCGAAGGAGGTCGGAGGTGACTTCTACGATTTCTTTATGGTGGATGATAACAGGTTGGCTATGGTTATAGCTGACGTTTCCGGAAAAGGAATGCCGGCGGCACTTTTCATGATGGTATCCAAAACACTCATAAAAAGCCAGACTCTTGCTATGCCTGATAAGGATCCGGGTGAAATTCTCGAGGTTGTAAATGGGCTCCTTTGCGAAGGCAATAAATTGCAGATGTTTGTTACTGCATGGCTTGGAATTATAGATCTTAAAACAGGTAAAATCACATATGCCAATGCAGGTCACGAGTATCCTGCCATCAAGAGAAAAGTCGGAAAGTTCAGATTATTCCGTGACATACATTCCGTACCGCTCGGATCTTTTGAAGATATGATATACCCCGGTGGAATCATTATGCTAAGGCCCGGTGATATTATCTACGTTTATACGGATGGTGTTACCGAGGCTACCAATTCGGACCTCGAGCTTTTCGGAACCAACCGTATGCTGGATGCCCTTAACAAAGCATCGGACAATCCGGTCGAAGTCCTGGATGCAAACATCCGCCGGGAAATTCAAAGATTTATGGTGGACGCACCACAATTCGATGACATAACAATGCTCGCCCTAAAATATAACGGGGTGGAGTGAAAAAACGCGGCTGTTACAGCTGCGTTTTTTTTATATTATTGTTGAAATAATTGTCATAATAGTGTAAAATAACCCTATCTGTTGACTTATTATTTGTGGTATGTTGACTATTATTTTTTTTGACCATTTTTTACTTAATGATTTAAGGCGTTTCAAGGTAAAATGCATATTAAAACTGTGGCGGAATTAGATGCATTTTTTATCAAGATTTAATTAAGTTCGAATCAAGAGTTGAATTGAGATTTAATCATATTTAAATCAAAATCGAATCAAATTCCATAACCTGACATCTATATCAGATATGTTTGATTCACAAAATTTGTGATATTCCCTGCTTTAGCAATTCAGGGCTGGCAGGTAATATATATTTATGCTTTCAAAGCTTGGGTACGCTTGAAAGTATGGCAATTAACTATGGCTATGGTTGGGGAAGTCTACCCAGCTTTAAAAACAAGGAGGATTACTTATGGCAAAGCTTAATGGCGCAGCAGTTGCGCAAATTGAGGAAATCTGTAATCGTTATAAGGATGAGAAGACTCCGCTTATGATGATATTAAGCGACATCCAGAACGAGTACGGATACATCCCACTTGAGGTACAGGAGCTTGTTTCAAAGCATACCGGTATTTCAGTGGCAGAAATCTATGGTGTTGTTACATTCTATTCATTCTTTTCTTTAACACCAAAGGGAAAATACGTTATTGGTTGTTGTCTTGGAACAGCTTGCTATGTTAAGGGAGCACAGCAGGTTATCGACAAATTCTCTGAATTATTACACATTCAACCGGGTGAAACTACCGAAGACGGATTGTTTACATTGGATGCTCTTCGTTGTATAGGTGCATGCGGTATCGCACCGGCAGTCAGCATCAATGGTAAAGTATATCCAAAAATGACCGTTTCTCAAGTAAATGAGGTAATTGCGCAATATCTCATTCAGGAAGAAAAGGGAACGGAGGTGTATGTATGAAAATAAAAGACGTACAGGGCTTGGAAGAGCGTGTATCTACATGTACCAGATGTTTCGAAGACAAGATTGCAGGTAATGACGGAAAAAGACACATTGTGCTTTGCGGAGGAACAGGTTGTCTTTCTAATAATTCAGCTGAAATTAAAGCAAAATTCGAGAAAGTTCTTGAAGAAAAATGTATTTCATATAAGGCAACCGTAAATATAGTTGGTTGCTTCGGTTTCTGTTCACAGGGACCATTCGTTAAGATTTATCCGGAGGATACATTATACAGACTTGTAACTCTTGATGATGTTGAGGAAATTGTAGAGTCAGACATTATGCATGACAAGATTGTCGAAAGGCTTCTCTATGAGGATCCTCAGACCAAGGAGAAAGTTAAGACTCAGGATGATATTAACTTCTATAAGAAACAGCACAGAATCGCCCTTCACGGATGTTCAACAATCAATCCGGAGGATATCAGTGAAGCACTCGGTATCGGTGCATTTGAAGGTTTAAAGAAGGCTCTCAGCATGTCCAGACAGGAAGTTATCGATGAGGTACTTGCTGCAGGAATCAGAGGACGTGGTGGTGCAGGTTTCCCTACCGGAAGAAAGTGGCAGTTTGCTTACAATTCCGAGAGTGACCAGAAGTACGTTGTATGTAACGGTGACGAGGGTGACCCTGGTGCATTCATGGACCGTAGTATCTTAGAGGGTAATCCACTCGGAGTTATCGAAGGTATGATGATTGCAGGTTATGCAATCGGCGCTTCGGACGGTTACTTCTACGTAAGAGCTGAGTATCCTATAGCTGTAGGACGTCTTAAGGTTGCAATCCGTCAGGCAGAGGACATCGGTCTTCTCGGCGATAATATACTTGGAACCGATTTCTCATTCCATTGTCATTTACGTCTCGGAGCCGGAGCATTTGTCTGCGGTGAAGAAACAGCGCTCCTTAATTCTATTGAAGGTAAGAGAGGTAACCCAAGACCTAGACCACCATTCCCGGCTGTTAAGGGACTTTGGGGCAAACCAACAATTATAAATAACGTAGAAACCTTAGCCTGCATTCCTTATATCTTAAGAGAAGGCTCAGCTGAGTTTGCAAAGGTTGGAACCGAAAAATCAAAGGGTACCAAGGTATTTGCGCTCGGTGGTAAGGTTAAGAATGTCGGCCTCGTTGAGGTACCTATGGGTACAACTCTTCGTGAGCTCGTATATGATATCGGTGGAGGAATCCCTGATAATAAGAAATTTAAGGCTATTCAGACCGGTGGTCCATCAGGTGGATGTCTCGTAGAAGAGTATCTGGATGAGCCAATCGATTTTGATAATCTCGTATCCAAGGGCTCTATGATGGGTTCCGGTGGTGCGATTGTAATGGACGAGGACAACTGTATGGTTGACGTAGCTAAGTTCTATATGGAATTTATCTGCGACGAGTCCTGTGGTAAATGTTCTCCATGCCGTATAGGTACCAAGAGAATGCTTGAAATCCTTACCAGAATTACCGAAGGAAACGGTACTATGGAAGATTTGGATGCATTGGAAGAGCTTAGCCGCACGGTTAAGAATAACTCACTTTGTGCTCTCGGTCAGACGGCTGCAAACCCTATTACCTCTACTCTTACTCATTTCAGAGATGAGTATATAGCACATATCGTTGATAAGAAGTGCCCTGCACACGTATGTAAGAATCTTATGGAATACTACATTGATCCGGATAAATGTATCGGTTGTGGTATGTGTGCGAAGGGATGTCCTGTTGATTGTATCAAACGAACAGACTACATTGCTGAAGGTCACAAGCTTGCATCATTCAAGATTAATTCTTCTGAATGTGTTAAGTGTGGTTCTTGTATCAGTTCTTGTCGTCTCAATGCTATTTCAAAGAGATAAGGAGGTAAATTAAACTATGGCAAATGTTAATATCAAAATAGAAGGTATCTCCTATCAGGTTGAGGAGGGCTTAACTATACTCGAAGCGGCTAAGAAATGCGGATATGAAATCCCGTCACTTTGTTCCTTCAACCACGGCGAATGCAACAGCGGTTCCTGTAGAGTTTGTCTCGTAGAGGCAACCGGTGCAAGAGGACTCGTTGCAAGCTGTGTATATCCTGTTGCAGAGGGCATGGAAATTACCATTTCTTCACCGAAGGCTATTGAAGCCAGACGTGAAAGCGTGGAACTCCTGCTTTCAAATCATAATCAAAATTGTCAGCAGTGTGAGAAAAATGGTCACTGCGAACTTTTACACGTTGCATTTTTAACAGGTGCTCGTGAAGGCGCTTTCGTGGGCCAGAAATCAGAGGTTCACATCGATAATCTCGCTCCTGGTCTTGTGCGTGATACTTCAAAATGTATCCTTTGCGGTAGATGTATTGCAAGATGTGAGAATGCTCACGGACTTGGAATTCTCGGATATGAGAACAGAGGTTTCGAGACATTTGTGGCTCCTGCTGAAAACAGAAGCTTTGCTGATTCACCTTGTATTCAGTGTGGTCAGTGTGTGAATGTATGTCCTACAGGTGCTCTTATGGAGCATTCGGAAATAGATAAGATTTACGAGGCATTTAAGTCAGGCAAGCATATTATCGCTCAGGCAGCTCCTGCAGTTCGTGCCGCTCTCGGTGAAGAGTTCGGTTATCCTGTCGGAACACCTGTTACAGGTAAGATGATTGCAGCCATGAGAAGACTTGGTTTCGAAAGAGTATATGACGTAAACTTCGGTGCAGACCTTACAATCATGGAGGAAGGTACAGAACTTCTCGGAAGACTTACCAACGGTGGAGTTCTTCC
>JAILOA010000270.1 GCA_024691065.1 Lachnospiraceae bacterium
CCATGCCTTTACGGACTTTTCATAAGTCGCTTTGTCAGGCGCTTCGCCGGTCGGATTATTCCTGCAAAATTCTGCAAATTCATTGATAAACATTTTATTATTTGCAAAATTTTTAATGTTGTTTACGTCCACATTATTATGTGTTCCGAGCATCCAAAAATGAAACATACCCAATATGGAACTGTTTCTTGTGGTATCATCTACCTTTACGATTTCACGGTAATTATCTTCTTCCATAAGAGGAAGTGTCTGTATAAATCTCTCTGCCTGGGCATCCCTGCTCACATCACCATTTATATCAAATTGAAATTCCTCTATTTTTTGTTTATTTTTTTGTTCTACGGTAACAATTCTTCCGGCCTTATTTACATAATCCTTTAAAACCCATCCATGGGACTCCTCCGGCCTTTGGATTCGATTTTCGGAATTGGTTTTCAGTATTTTTTGTTCATTTTTGTAAGCCAATTCACCTACATATTTTTTATCATATTCCTTTATAAATCTAACTAAATCGGACTTTCTCTTACGATTGGCCATTTCCAGCCCGGTGCCTTGTACCCAGTCTTCGATTCCACTTATGGAAAGCTCGGAAGCAAGCTCGATAGCTACTTTTCGATACTCTTTTTTCTCTGTTCCGGTATATTCCAGGTTCTTTAAATGATTATCGTCTGCAAGAACATTTTGAAGCTTTAATTTCTCCTCCACAATCTTTTTAACAACATAGTCCTTCGCATTCTCATCATCTAATTCCTGCTCATAATGCTCTCTTACATTCTTGTCATCTGTTTTGTCTTTATTTTGCTCTCTTACATTCCTATTATCTGTTTTATCCTTTATCTGCCCGCTTGCATTCTTGTCATCTGTCTTATCCTTTATCTGCCCGTTTTCATTCTTATCATCTGTCTTATCCTTTATCTGCCGGCTTGCAGCCTCTTCTTTCAACCTCTTGCGATATTTTTCCATCTGCATTTCCACATAATAATTTCTAAATGCATCAACCGCACGGGCATTCGGATTTGTTCTATACAATTCATAAAATTTTTGTATATCTTCTTCCCTCTTTAATCCGATAATTTTAGCAACCTTGGACATTTTGGTTTTGGAATTTATATTTAATTCATCATGTAAATCCTCATAAACCACCTGAGATTCGTTATATTCCATGAATAACATCATCTTAAAAGCCTTTATACTTACACTTGTTGCTCCGTTATCCGGATTTGCTCTTGCGAGGAACAAGGCTTTCTTTTCCCTGTTAGGATCATCCTTCGGTAATTCATTTAAATATTTTTTATAATCGGCAAATGTATTGGCATTGTTAACTGCCTGCATTTCATAATATTTATCAATCAGCTTTATTAAATCCTTCTCGGATTTATCGACTATATATTCATTACTGAATTTTCCCCTCAATGCATTCATCTTATTTTCAAGAACAGCGGGAATTGAACCAATCCCCGTATTACCTGTTTCGTATGTACTTCTCATAACCAGGTACTTCTGGGTATTTATGAGGAATTCCAACTTTTCTTCGGCAGTATCCAGGCTATTATATATTTCTTCAATCTTCGCAGCCTGCTCCTCATAAGAGCCAACCAAACCCTTGCCTTTAATATCCGGAATGTCATTACTGTTTAAGAGCTTATGATTTTGGTTCTGATTTAAGATAGAATCCGGGTTTATATTTTGGTTCCGGTTTAAGATAGAATCCGGGTTTATATTTTGGTTCCGGTTTAAAATAGAATCCGGGTTTATGTTTTGGTTCCGGTTTAAAATAGAATCCGGGTTTATGTTTATATTAAAGTTTGTATTCAGGTTTGTGTTTATATTTGTGTTTGTATTTATCTCCGAATTTGTATCGATATCGATATTGTTATTTGTATTTATGTCCGGATTTGTATCAATATTGATATTTGTATTTATATCCGATTCTCTCATAGCTCTTATCCTTTCGTTACTTTATTTTCGCGCCCTACTTTTTCCGGACTTTTCCCGGTTAATGCGCCGGATGCGCGCCCTGCTTTCGCTCCGGACTTTTCCCGGTTAATGCCCCGTCTGCACCTGCTTTCGTTCCGGACTTTTCCCGGTTAATGCCCCGGATGGGCGCCCTGTCCCGCCTGTGGATTTGAAATATTTGGAATCCTTGGCGAAGCTATATCCTTCTGTGCAGCAAATGTTTTTGCAAACTTTGCGCTACTCTGGGCCTGCTTTGTAATAGACTCAACAACCAGATTCTTAAATTCACCCGATTCAAGCTTTCTCTTAAGCTGCTCTTCATTAATCGCACCATGTACTAATATATTATTCTTCTTGAAAGATTCAACCACGCCATTAAGAACATTTTCATACTTAAGCTTGCCGGCTGCAATTGCATCCAAAATCACCTTGTTTCTCGGATCTGTAAGAATTTGCTTGGATACATAATCACCAAGTCGTTTATATCTATTTTCATCGGAAGATTTCTCCGGAGATACTATCTTACCTGCGGCATCCCCCGTAAGGATATATTTAACAATGTCCTTTTCCTGTTTGTAAAGATTCAAATCATTATTTGCCCTGAATCCAGGGGCATTTCCTACAGCGCCTGCTCCGGCTTCGTTATGGGCATTTACATCATCCGCTGTAATAGATTCGATATCATTTTTGTAGCTTAATCTAAGCTTTTCACTTTCCTGTTCAATCTTTCTCCATTCCTTAAAATCAAACTTATGATTCTGCTTTAAGAACTCCTTAAATACAACATTCTTTGAAAGTTTTTCGGCTTTTTTCTTAAATGTATTGTCAGCGCCAAATCCATCTCTAATTTCCGTTTGCAATGCATTAAATTTTTCCTCTGTCATATCACGAACATTCATCTGCTCGATGTAATCCTTGACATAATAAGCAAGTGCAGCATCATAAGGTTCCGGTTCACCCTTGTGCCAAACAAGCTCGTTATAATTCTTACCAAGTCTACCGATGCCCTCGCTTAAAGCCTTTGTAAGAGCTTCACGCTTTGTAACAATATCCTCCTTAACCTCATTTGCGGTTTCATGCATCTCTCCGATACCATAAACATTAATTTTCGGATCCTTTAGACTCTCAAATAAGGACTTTTTATTTCTGAAAGATGCATTTTCAAAGGTTCTTCCCGCCTTACAAATCATATCCTCATCTATACCCTGCTGAAGCATGGAATAATTTCTGATCATTTCATCGACAAGCTTTACGGCTTTCTCTGACTGTTCAAATCTTACCTGTCCTGCATCACTTTGCTTTTTAAATATCAGATTTTTTCTCTTGGAATGATATGTATTTACAGCTTCACTTAACTTCAGAAGTTTCTTTTTAATATCCCCCGAATTATTTTCATTATTATCCAGCTGTAATATCTCTATTGTCTCATTTACTTGTTTTTCAAAATTTTGGAAGAGCTTGGTTCCAACCTTTCCAATATTATCTTCAGCCTCTTCAACATTTTCAGGATTATAATCCGGATGAGTAGTCAAAAGGGCATTTTTAATTTCTGTAAGCTTTTCTGCCATCTTCCTTATTCCGGTCTCATAAATATCAAGGTTATACTTCATATTTTTTAACCTTTCGGAAGGCAATGAAACAATAATATCTTTGCCGGCACGCATTTTTCCGGTATTATCCATCTCAGGAATCTTAGCTCTGATTTCTCCCTTTCCGGCAGCAATCAACTTAAGCATTTCGACCTGATAGCAGCGATTCTTTAAATTTTTGTCAGCTACATTTTTATACTTATCTCCCCACATCTCTTCAAAGCTTTTACCATCGACCGTCAGGAAAGTGGATGTAGATAATCCTGCATTTCTCAGCATACAGCGGGAGTCCTCATTTAATACTTTGTTAAATGTATCTGCTACACATGACATAGGTGAAAATTTCGAACCCGGAATCACTTCTTTTTGATTCAAAAATGCAACAACTGCATCGGCATTTTCATTAAGATTAAGAAGAGAATCCTTTAATACACCCATATTTAAATCACTGTAAAATCCGTTGGTAAGAGCATCCATATAAGTTTGGTTGAACACATCTTTGGAAATTTTTTCCAAGGTATCTTCATATACTTTAACTTCATTCTTAAATGGTTTCTTATCCTTGCCGTTTAAATACTTAACAATATTCTTTTTTTCTATTGGCTTCAATTTTTTGTAGTCTTCTGTCAGTTTTCCATTATTGTCATATATAGTTTCGGCATAGCTTGCAAAATTCTGATATAAATCAATTTTATCTCCGAAAAATGTTATGGCCTTTCCCATTGTATTTCCTGCATTCTTTTTAAGTATGGAAATTGCCCTGTTTCTGTTAATCGCATATGTAAATGAACTGCAAAGAGCAACACCTCCGGTAGCAAAATTTTTACTTTTTGTATATCCTTCGGTAAATGAAGCTAACAGGTTTCCGGCTCTTGACCAGGTATTAATCATATCATTCCACTTAGCTTCACCCATATAATTCTCGGCTAATGCTTTTCCATCCAAATCATGCTTACTGGTAAGAATTCTGGTATATTCCTGCCTAAAGTCCATAACCATCTGTGATAAATAGAATAGACTCCCGGTAGCCTGCTTTAATTCTTCTTCATTCTCATAATTAACCTTTGGAATTTTGTAATTTTTTAATTTTTCGGTAGCTTTGCTAAATACATCACACCAATTTTTTATAGACTTTTCATATGTCTCTCTGTCAGGTGAAAGTCTTGTAGGATTTTTCTCACAAAAATCAGCAAATTCCGAAACCAGATATCCATTATATGAAAGATCCTTTATATTATTTGCATCTATATTATCATGAGTCGCCATTGCCCACATTTGGAAAATACTGATGGTAGAGGTGTTTCTTGTAAGATCATCTGCATTTAAAATTTTACTCCGGATTTTTTCATCCGAAAAAACCTTTGTCTTAAAAGATCTTTCAACCTTGAACTGACGGGAAAAATCATCTTTTATATCATATGTATATTCATCTCTTTGTTGATCAGTCGGATTTTGGATTAAATCATTACCTTCTTCATCTACGAAATCCTCAACAAGCCATTCATAGCTCTCTGATGTTGCTTTTTTAATTCGTCTCTTTGAACCTTCTTTTAACGTAACATTTTTCTTAATATCATTATATTTCTCTGTATATTTATTTACAAAATTTATCAAATCGGATTTTTGACGTGCTTCGTTTATTGCACTGGCCTCGTTTTCAATCCAATCCATAATTGATCCTTGGGACATGTCTTTCTTAAGTTTACTTGAAATATTGAAATAATTCTTTTTTTGTTCATCGTTAAAAAATGAATTGTTTAAAAAATTATTGATACTATTACTTTTATGTGATTTGAATTTTTCATTACGTATAATAGTTGCAACTGTCAGAATACCTTTATCGTTACCATCAAATAAATCTTCAAATTCTTTTTTCTTTTGATCTTCTTTATTTTTTTCTAACTTCTTATTTTCTGTTTTTTTAATGGAATTCATTGCCGTATTAACAAAGTTTTTTCTCAATGCAGGCAGTGCAATTTGATTAGGATTTGCTTCATATTTTGTATAAAAATTATTTTTTTCTGCTTCATTGTTATATCCTATATAGTCGACAATTTTAGATATCTTGGTTTTTGAATCAAGTTTAATGTCGTCTTTTATGTCATCTAAAACCAGCTTATTTTCACAATATTCATGTTCTACCGAATCAATAGCATCCTTGATACTTGCACTGGTACTTGCATTTTCCGGATTGGTTCTGGCAAGATACATCGCCTTCTTTTCCCTGTTAGGATCATTTTCAGGCAATTCTTTTAAATATTTCTCATAATCTGCCAGTATATTGGCATTCAACACTGCCTTCATAGAATTAATCTTATCACATTTACTAAGTAGACTACCCTCTAAACCATCTTTTACATAATTATTATAATAATCATTATCCAGTTTTTTTAATTTTTGGCTGAAAGCGTCAGGAATAATCATACGTCCGGAGCCACCTGCTTCGTATGATGATATCAAATATATATATTTTTTTGTTTCTATAAGAAATTCTAATTTATCATTTTCATCTTCCAAACTATCATAGATTTCCTGAATCTTATCTGCCTGTGCTTCATACGTATCGCCAAATAACTTATCTTTCAATTCCGGAATATCGAAAACCTTTTTGGCGTTATTATTAATATTATTATTTTCATTTACATTAACATCCATTTCTTCTACAAAACTGTTATCGTTTTCTCTCATTGGTATTATCCTCCATTAATATTTTATATAACACATCAGGTCGTAACTATCAAATCTATTATATATAATTGTGTACTACAGTCTGTTTCCTGCTTGCGGATTTATTATATATAAATGTTTGTTACAATAAGATTTCAACTAACACATATATTATATATAACTATGTGTTACAAAAGTGTAACACTGTAAACTGTATCCTATAATTTCCTAATTTAAAAAATGCCACTACATTAAAAAAGTAGTGACATTTTTGATCAAATTTACGTAATATAAATTACTTACCCTTATGTATAACAACAATTTCTCCATCCTTCTTCTCAACTTCTACCTGACAGGATAAACCCAGGGTCGTAATTGTGCCTATGATAATAGCCCATGGTGCAAGTACCATACTTATTGCAGTTCCCGCTACTCCCACAGTCATCGGAAGATTAAGTACTGTCATATCACCTTTCTTAATACGGATAAATGTAACGTTGCCTTCCTTAACCAGCTTTTTAATTTGGGCCAGAATTTTCTCAGCTTCATTTTTTACGGTTTTAGCAGTATCTTCTGCAAAGTTACGCTTACCTCCGGCGGCCTTGTC
>JAILOA010000285.1 GCA_024691065.1 Lachnospiraceae bacterium
TCTAAGCTTTTGTAATTGCATTATTCTTGAATAAGAATAATGCGTGAAAAAAGCTGTTACACACAATGGTGTAACAGCTTTTGGTTAATCATAGTTCAAACAATATAACTCTTATTCATAACTACATAAGGTGTAACAGGAAAACCTCCTATAAATCAGGCGTTTTGTGTTGCTTAAAACCTGCTGTATATTACTGAAAAAGGCACATCGAAAAACAATTGATTAAAATTACAGCTTTGTAACGTTAGTAGCCTGTGGTCCCTTTGCTCCGTCAACTACGTCGAACTCAACTTCCTGCTTCTCCTCAAGTGTCTTGAAGCCTTCCATGTTCAATCCTGAGTAGTGTACGAATACATCATTACCAGACTCGTCTGAAATAAATCCGTAACCTTTTTGGTTATTAAACCATTTAACTGTACCCTTCATTATAAGTACCTCCACATAAAATATAAAATATGCTGCGTGACCGCAACTATGGTAAGATTACCATAAAAAAATTAAAAAGTAAAGATATATTTGTTAAAAAAGCAAAAAAAAGCGACAGATTTGTAAAAAGATGATATAATGTTATACAGTGCTGATTCTTTTCAACTCAGTCGGAGAAATCACGACATACAGAGTTCTAAGAAGAGGCGCCATAATCGAATCGAAAGGATATTTTTAAATGACAGGAATTAATATCATATCGAACGCTGTCAGCCTGACAGGAACTTCGGTGGAAGCTTCTAATGCATCGGTGGCCAATGCCTCCCAATCGGCGGTTGACGTTCTTGGCAACGGCAGTGGAGTGGATTTCACAATGGCATTTATAGTTATAAGTATCATTGTATCGGTGGCGATACCGTTGGCTGTGATTTTCTGGGGAAAGATTAAGCTGAAGGGATCACTGCTTCAGATACTGTCGGGTGTTGCCTGCTTTATCGTATTTAAATTATTTTTGGCAAATATATTCTGTAATATAATAATGCCGAATTTCAGTGACCAGGATAACTCGTCCTTTGACATCTGTCTTTCGATAATAATCGGCGTTGTCTTTACTGCGGCAGGAAGATGGCTTTTTATGTTTCTTTCGCGCAAGAAGAGAAAAGATGTGGGCAACCCGGTGCTTTTTGCAGCAGGAATGACTATCATGGAAGCATTCATAGTACTTTTCTTTATTCTGATACCATACCTTGCAGTTGCAAGCGGAGGAGATGGAACAACCGAATATGAATCCTTACGTGTATTTGTCACATCCGGCAATCTTGTTGAAGGTGAGGAGTGGAGATTCCTCATCAAGGGATATACGGTTATCATATTTGCGATGCTTCAGATTTACACGGCTGTTTTGACATTTACAGCTGTACAAAAGAAGATGTTCTGGCCGATATCGATCGCCGTTATGTTTGAACTTCTTGTATTGCTGCCGAACCGAATGCATGAGCTTGATATGTGGTATTGGGGTAATAATGTTGTGATCATTGCATATCTTGGAATTATTTCTGTGATAGGATGTTTTGTGGCTTATTCAACTCAGTCGAAGAAAGTCTCCGACTGAAGTTGAAGGAAAGTGATAATTAATATGAAATATTTAATGGATTTACATACACATTCGCTGGCAAGCGGCCATGCCTATTCGACGATAAGGGAAATGGCTTATATGGCAAGCGAGAGAGGACTTGAAATTTTAGGCATAACAGAACATGCGCCTGCGATGCATGGAAGTTGTCGGGAATTGTATTTTTCAAATTTATATATGGTTCCGAGGAATATGTGTGGAGTCAATCTGCTATTCGGCGCGGAACTTAATATTCTCGATTTCGACGGGAATGTGGATATAAGTGAACCTGTATTGGACAAGCTGGATATATGTATAGCGAGTCTTCATATTCCATGCATTAAGCCGGGTAAAAAGGAAGATAACACCAGAGCGTATATCAATGCCATGAAGAACAGGCATGTCAATATCATAGGTCATCCGGACGATGACAGATATCCGGTAGATTATGATGCGTTAGTCTATGAAGCGAAGAGACAGCATGTGCTGATAGAGATGAACAATGCCTCACTCAATCCTAACGGAGCGAGAAAGGGTGCCAGAGAACTTGATTTTAAAATTCTCGAGAAATGCGTTGAGTATCGTCAGCCTGTAATTGTGGGCAGCGATGCACATATTGATGTCGATGTAGGCAATTTTGAAAGAATGGACGAACTGCTTAAGGAATTTGATTTTCCGGAGGAACTTATAATTAACGATTCAGTGGATAAGCTTAAGGCTTATTTGGACCGGAGGTAAATATGGGGGATAAACTTAAGACAGAAGAGATGGACAATCTGTTTGAAGCAATACTTAAGCTTGAGAATGTACAGGAATGCTATGATTTTTTTGAGGATTTGTG
>JAILOA010000314.1 GCA_024691065.1 Lachnospiraceae bacterium
AGCGCAGTTATGTTTTGGGAGATGAGGAAGTAGTTAATGACTTTATAGCAAAAATTTAAAAATAAAATCAAAGCATTAAAGCTTAAACTTTACAAAATAAAAAAGGCTTAAATCCCCTAAATATTTAAGCCTTATAAAAAAACAAACAAAAAGATAAAGCTATAAAACTTTACAAACAAAATAGCATAGAAATCAGATTCAAGAGTTGTAAAACGCTTAAAAGCAGGTGTTTTACAGCTCTTTTTTTATGAAAAAATATTTTTACCCGTATTTTACCTATGTAAGGTTTCACATTTTACTTAAAGAAACTAAACTTGATATTGTCATCGCGAGACAGACATTAAAGATATTTCCAAATAAAAAAGAAAAAGTGAATCATAGGAGGTTCAAGATGAGAAGTAAATTAGTAAAAACATTCGTGGCAGGTATGACTGCATTAGCATTGGTAGGAAGTATGACAGCATGTGGAAATAATAGTCCGGAAAAGTCAAATGCAAAGAGTTCAGATTCGGAAGGTTCGGAGTTATCAGGAAAGATATCATTAGCAGGTAGTACTTCAATGGAAAAATTATGCGAGGCAATGAGTGAGAGTTATATGGTAGCAAATCCGGGAGTAACTGTTACTGTTGAATATACAGGATCAAGTGCAGGTATCGAATCATTGGAGCAGGGAAGCATTGATATAGGTAATGCATCACGTGGCCTGGAAGATGCTGAAAAGGATGCCGGAGTAGTTGAAAATATCGTAGCAATTGACGGTATTGCAGTAATTACTAATAAAGAAAATACAGTATCCGATCTTACTACAGAGCAGCTTGTGGCTATCTATAAGGGAGAAACCACAAACTGGAGCGACTTTGGCGGAAATGACGAGTCAATCGTAGTAATCGGTCGTGAGGCAGGATCAGGTACAAGAGGAGCATTTGAAGAACTTCTTGAAGTGGAAGATGCTTGCAAGTACGCACAGGAGCTTGACTCTACAGGAGCTGTTATCGCAAAGGTAGAATCCACACCTGGTTCAATCGGTTATGTATCATTGGATGCAGTTGATGATTCTGTTTTAAGCATTTCATTAAATGGGGTAGAAGCTTCCGAAGAAAATATCAAATCAGGTTCATATATGCTTTCCCGTCCATTCGTAATGGCAACCAAGGGTGAAATTTCAGAACAGAGTGATATCGTAAAATCATGGTTTGATTATGTTAAGTCAGAAGAAGGACAGGAAGTTGTATCAACAGTAGGACTCATCCTTCCTTAATTAGACGGGATACGAAAAATTACAATGTGATAAAATATCCCGGATGAAAATCCGGCACTAAAACAAGTAATTCCCCTGTCTCAGATAGAAGACTCGGGAATTATATTTCTAAAAAAAAGAGGAAAATTATGAAAAGTAAAACAAAGATAAATGCTGTAGAATTGGTCGCAAAGTACATCTTCATTGTATGCGCCGTTATAGCTATCTTTGCTGTTTGCTCCATAACGATATACATGATTGCAAAAGGTACACCGGCACTCAAAAGTGTTGGTGTGCTTGAGCTATTGTTTGGGACAAAGTGGATGCCAACCGCAGAGAATCCGGCATACGGAATATTATATATTATTTTATCATCAATAGTCGGTACAGGGGCAAGCGTATTGCTTGGTGTTCCTATAGGACTTCTAACTGCGGTATTTTTAACCGAAATCTCGGACAAGAAGCTTGCAGCGGTTGTACAGCCGGCGGTTGAATTATTAGCTGCAATTCCTTCGGTAATTTACGGACTTCTGGGACTTATGCTCTTAAATCCGTTTATGTATAAGATGGAAAAGATTATATTTGAAGGTTCCGAAACACATCAGTTCACCGGCGGATCAAATCTGATTTCGGCTGTAATAGTTCTTGCGATTATGATACTTCCTACAGTTGTAAATGTAAGCGCCTCCGCAATAAGATCCGTACAAAATGATCTGCGTGCGGCCTCACTTGCACTGGGAGCAAGCAAAATCCAAACCATATTTAAGGTAACAATTCCGGCATCAAAGTCAGGAATTCTTACCGGAGTTGTCCTTGGTATAGGCAGGGCTTTGGGAGAGGCCATGGCTATCAATATGGTTGCGGGAGGATCCGTAAATATACCGCTGCCGTTTAATTCCGTCCGTTTTTTGACCACACAGCTGGTAAGCGAAATGGGTTATGCGGA
>JAILOA010000329.1 GCA_024691065.1 Lachnospiraceae bacterium
CATCCTTTGGACACCGACCGGTTCGGAGCAGTTTGGAAACGGCCTTTCTGATGTGCTCTTTGGAAGCGTCAGTCCTTCGGGTAGACTCAATATGACCTGGTATGCGTCGGATGATGATTTGCCGGAAATTACCGATTACCGCGTGAAGAGTGCGGGCAGAACCTATATGCATTTTAAGGGTGAGCCTACTTTCGAATTTGGTTACGGACTTAGTTACACGACATTCGAGCTTGAGAACATAAAGAGAGAAGACGTTCAGGGCGTAAATGCATTGAAGAACGGATATAATTCTCCGGAATGTATCGAAAACAGAAAGAAGTATTACGAGACCTGTGAAGACAAGATGATTAAGGTTACCGCGGATGTAATTAATACCGGTGACACTGAGTCCGATGTGGTTATAAAGGCTTATGCAAATGGAAAGCTTGCAGGCTTTACAAAGGAGAAGGCACTTACTGCCGGAGAGAGAAGAGAGATTCAGATTTTAATTGATATTGATGATGTCCGTAGCTACGATGAAGCAAGTAAGAAAATGGTTGCGGATCCTTCGCCGGAAATTAAGCTTGAAATTTAATTAATAGTTCATTCATAGTTTGTTCATATTTAGATGGTATAATTGAATATCTTAGGTTTAACTGAAAAACTGTTAAGCAGGTGATGTGAATGAGTTATGGGAAAAAGAAAAAAAGTGCCCATCAAAAAAATATAGAAAAGAAGAATGAAGCCGAGAAAAAGGAGTTTATCAAGGAGCAGATAAAGCCCGACAGGAATAAACTCACGATGAGAATATTAAAAAGAGTAGTTACCACACTGCTCCTGGCTACATTTTTCGGTGTGGTAGCGGGTACGACCACATACATAGTTAATAGTGTTGTAAAGGTTAATCTTCCGATTGGTGAAAGCGATGAAGCTAATTCAGGTGAAGAAATAAATATAGAAACTGTTACCGAGACGCCTATGGAAACTGTGGCTTCTGTATATGAGGAGATGCAGCCGGAAGAGATAGCTACTTTGGAGAATTATTCGAGTATCAAAAAGAAGCTTTCGGCGGTCGGTAATCGTTGCAACCATTATTTGGCTGCTGTTTATATCTCGGAACCTAAAAAGGATTGGTTTGACAGTGATATAGCTGATAAGAATTCATTGTATGGAATTGTTTTCAAGCATCAAAATGGAAAATATTACATTTTGGTCGGAGGCTGGCAGGATTCCAAGGATGAAATAAGTGTTAGTTTTATGGATTCCGAAAAGTATTCGGCGGAGTTGATTGCAGAGGACAAGGAACTTGAAGTTGCCATTTTATCGGTAAATGATGAGGATGTCGATGATAACGTGAGTAAGAATATCAAGACCGCTACATTTAATTCCAATTCAATTATTGATAAGGGGACTGTGGTTCTTGCTTTGGGAAATCCGAATGGTGTGCCTTATTCCGTTGAAAGCGGTGCGATTGTCAGTGATGAAGTAAATTGGGAGATTATCGACAGTGAAATGTCTCTTTATACGACTGACATATTATTTAACGAGTCTGCAAATGGCTTTGTTTCGGATGTTCGGGGCAATGTAATGGGACTTATTACAACAAAATATACCGATGCAACCGGAAAGACAGGGCTTGCATTTATTTCATTGTGCGAATTGTTGGATTATATTGAGAAGTCTGCCGGTGGAATGGACTTTACCTATTTGGGTATAAGGGGAACCCGTGTTACGAAGGAGGCCAAGAAGTCTGAGGGAATCTCCGATGGTGTTTATGTAACATCCCTTGTACAGGGATCTCCGGCTTATGATAGTTCTCTTAGGGTTGCTGATGTTATTACTGCCATTGACGAGAAGGAGATAAGTGATGTTAGTGAGATTTCTACATTTCTCAGTAATCATAGTGATGGAGACGAGGTCAAACTTAGCATAGAGAGGCGAAATGGCAGCAAGATAAAGAAGGAAACCATAAAGATTGTGCTGGGAAGCCGGTAGCAGGTAGATTGTTGATTGTTTTAAATGTGTGCCGGGAGAGGAAGCGTGCCGGTCAGAGGTAATGCTATTCGGGCGAAAGTAATGATGTCCGGGGCGAAAGTTTAGTTGTTAGAAAAGGTAAAAAAAGTGAGCAGGAAAGAATACGAAAGTTATAGTGAAGAAGATACCTTCGATATAGCCTTTGAGCTTTCAAAGACTGTGTCGAAGGGTACAATTATAACCTTGAACGGGGATCTCGGAACGGGAAAAACCGTGTTTACAAAAGGATTTGGCGCAGGGCTGGGGATAGATGATGTTATCAACAGCCCTACTTTTACGATTATGAAAATTTATGAGTCCGGCAGGATGCCTTTGTATCATTTTGATGTTTATCGTATCGAGGATATCGGTGAGATGGACGAAATCGGATATGAGGATTATTTTTTCGGTGAGGGTGTGTGCCTTGTGGAATGGGCGGAGAATATACCGGAGCTTATTCCGAAGGATGCGATTAAGGTGAGCATTGAGAAGGATCCGGAATTTGGGTTTGAATTCAGAAGGATTGTAGTGGAGAGTGTGAATGAATTGATTAAATGATTATAAAATGTCTCGCATTCGCAAATAATGCTTTCTCGACACGCTCCCGCTCGGTTTGGGTGCCCCTAGTGGACCGCAAAAGTGATTGGAAAATCACTTTTACTCGCTAAGCTCTCACTTCGTCACATAAATGTGACTCGTGAATCGCTAAGCGCCAAGACCCAAAACGGTCTCGAAATGCATTTATGCGAATTGCTCGACTTGTAGATTGTTAGATATTGTGATTTAATCAATGTATTCACTGTGGAGTAGTGATATGATTTGAGGGTTTGAGAGTATTATTGCTTCCGGGTTTAAGGCAAAGTTGTAAAAATTAGAAAGTATATATTATAATTGATACATTATGTAAAGAATGAAGGGAAGAGGAATGATTATACTGGGAATAGATTCGTCGGGGACGACAGCGAGTGCGGCAGTTTTATGTGATGGGAAGGTTTGTTCGGATATTAGTTCGGACACTACATTTACGCATAGCAAGACGTTACTTCCGATGGTGGATATGGCTATTAAGGCCGCAAATATTGATAAAAAGGACATTGATTTGATTGCAATTTCGAAGGGGCCGGGTTCTTTTACCGGGCTTAGAATCGGGGCCGGTGTGGCTAAGGGACTTGCGATTGCACTGAAGAAGGATATTGTGCCGGTGCCTACATTGGAGGTGCTTGCGAATAGAATTCCGTTTGCGAACGGAATTGTTTGTCCTATTATGAATGCCAGAAGAAATCAGGTGTATACGGCAGCGTACGAGCCTGATTTTCAAAATTTTGGAGATAGCAGGTATACCAATATGAAGATGGTTTTACCGATGGAGGCTATGGGGATTGAGGAGTTGTTTGAAAAACTTCTTCCTCTCGGTAAGCCTGTAGTATTTACCGGTGACGGGGTGCAGGAGTTTGAAACTGCAATTCGCGAAGGTTATAAGGGCGAATATGCATTTGCGCCGGCATATATGGTAAAGCAATCTGCAGCGGTAGTAGCGGTTTTGGGAGAAAAATATAGCAATGAAGGAATGGCGGTTTCGCCGGAGAATTTTGATCTCCTGTATTTACGTAAAAGTCAGGCAGAAAGGGAGAAGGAAGCTAAAGGTGCCTTATGATAGTTCGTTACATGACATCGGATGATATTGAGCAGGTGTATAATATTGCGAAATTATCCTTTCCCGATAAATGTAAGTATAAAGACTTTGAAAAAGCTTTGACTTTGAGTTATAATATATGTTTGGTGGCTGAAGCAGAGGAGCAGGTTATCGGTTTTTGCTTATGCAGCCAGCTTTTTGAGACTGCGGATTTAAATATGATTGCGGTCAGTGAAGCCAATCGGAAAAATAAGGTTGGCGAAAAAATAATGATTAGATTGTTGGAATTGTTGGAAGAGAGAGAGGCTGAGCACATTCTTCTGGAGGTTAGAGAGAGCAATGTTGCTGCTATCGGCTTGTACCGGAAGCGTGGGTTTCTGCCTATCAGTACCAGAAAGGAATATTATACCAATCCTGTTGAGGATGCGGTTATAATGGAAAAAATAATATATGCTTGATGTTTGTTTACTTGGAACAGGTGGAATGATGCCTCTTCCCGGAAGAGCTCTTACGTCGCTTATGACGAGGTTTAACGGAAGTTCGCTTCTTATAGATTGCGGGGAAGGAACCCAGGTCACTGTTCGTGAAAAGGGTTGGAGTATGCATGATGTGGATGCTATGCTTTTTACTCATTATCACGGTGATCATATAAGCGGTCTGCCTGGTATCCTTTTATCTATGGCTAATTCGGACAGGACCGAGCCGGTTAAGCTTTACGGTCCGCCGGGACTTAGAAGGGTTGTGAATGCGCTTTGCATAATTGCGCCGGGGCTGCCGTTCGAGTTGGAATTTAATGAGTTTAATGATGTCGAAGAATACATTTCCTTGAATGGATATGAAATTACGGCCTTTAAGGTTAATCACAATGTTACCTGCTACGGATATACTATTTATATCCCGAGGGCGGGTAAGTTTGATCCTGAGAAGGCTAAGAATAATAATGTACCGATGAAGGCTTGGAACAGGCTTCAGAAGGGCGATAATGTCGAGATGGACGGTGTTATATATACGCCTGATATGATTCTCGGTCCTAAGAGAAAGGGTCTTAAGGTTACTTATACGACCGATACCCGGCCTACTGAGGGGATTGTGGAGCATGCAAAGGGCTCGGATCTTTTTATTTGCGAGGGAATGTATGCGGATCCCGAGAAGAGGGCGGATGCCATTAAGAAGAAGCATATGACTATGCAGGAGGCAGCTGAGATGGCTGCGAGAGCGGATGTCGGAGAGTTGTGGTATACGCATTATTCGCCGTCACTTGTGAATCCGGCTCGTAACATTAAGGAAATGAAGGAAATATTCCCGAGGGCGGTTGCAGCTAAGGACAGAAGAACCGTGGAGCTTATGTTTGAAGAGGATTAAACGGGCGCGGTGCAATTATTTGCGAATAAGATAGTTAAAAATCGGGCGGACTGATTTACAGACAGGTGTTTTGGAATATGCAATTATTTGCGAATAGGATAGTTAAAAATCGGGCAGCTTGATTTATGTGCAGGTTTTAATAAAGTCCGAATATAGAAAAAGGCAAAATTATGGATAAAGATATACTTATATTAGGAATCGAGAGCTCCTGCGATGAGACCGCGGCGGCCGTTGTTAAGAATGGTCATGAGGTTTTATCAAATGTAATATATTCCCAGATTGATATTCATACGGAATATGGCGGAGTGGTTCCGGAGATTGCTTCCAGGAAGCATATTGAGAAGATAGACAGGGTTATTCTGAAGGCTATAAAGGATGCGGGTGTTACGAAGGATGATATAGATGCAGTGGCCGTAACATACGGGCCGGGGCTTGTCGGACCTCTTTTGGTAGGTGTAAGTGCGGCAAAGGCTTATGCTTATGGACTTGACAAACCGCTTGTCGGCGTGCATCATATAGAAGGTCATATTGCAGCAAATTATATAGAGCATCCTGATTTGAAACCTCCTTATCTTTGTTTGGTGGTTTCAGGTGGTCATACGCATTTAGTCAGGGTTAAGGATTATGATGATTTTGAAATCCTGGGATTTACGCAGGATGATGCGGCCGGCGAGGCATTTGACAAGGTTGCTCGTGCAATCGGACTCGGTTATCCGGGTGGCCCTAAGATTGATAAGGTTTCCAAGCAGGGAAATCCTGAAGCTATTGATTTTCCGCGTGCAAAGGTGGGTAATTCAAAGTATGATTTTTCATTTAGCGGTGTAAAATCGGCAGTTTTAAATTATCTGAATGCAGCGAAAATGAAGGGCGAAGAGATTGTTTGCGAGGATGTTGCAGCCTCATTTCAGCAGGCTGTTGTGGATGTTTTGGTGGATCACGCGATTAGCTGTGCCTGTGATTTGGGAGAGAACATGATTGCTATTGCAGGAGGCGTTGCCAGCAACAGTTCACTGCGCGCTACATTTATGGAAGAAGGAAAAAAGCGGGGCATCGAGATAGTTTATCCGTCACCGATTTTCTGTACTGATAATGCTGCAATGATAGCTTGCCAGGGCTACCACGAATTCGTAAGAGGCAGAAGGGCGGGCCTTGATTTAAATGCAGTGCCTGCATTAAAGATAGGCGAAAGAGCTTATTAGCAAAAGTCTTACCGACCAAAGGCAAATTTGCGGCTCGGATAAGGATGTGAATCGAGATAGAAAGGTAAAAGAGCTTATTAGCAAAAGTCTTACCGGCAAAAGGCAAATTTGCGGCTCGGATAAAGATGTGAAGCGCGATAGAAAGGTAAAAGAGCTTGCCGGCTAAAAAGCTTACCGATCAAAAAGTATATTAGGGGTATTTAAGATGGAGAATGTTACAGGAAAGAAGGTTTTATATGACACATATTATGATTGATTTGGAAATGAATAAGGTAAAACATCAGGCCAATGAAGAAGGTAACCGCATTTCCAATGAAATAATTGAAATTGGTGCCGTAAAAATGAATGATAAGTTTGAGGTCATAGATAAATTTCAAAGCTATGTAAAGCCTGAATATGCAACAATCAGTCCGGTCATTACGAGGATTACCAAGATTACCGATGAGACAGTTAAGGATGCACCGAAATTATTAGATGCTATGGAAAGCTTCGTGAAATGGATTGGCGAGGATGATGTTACTTATTACAGCTGGAGTATGACAGATTTAAGACAGTTTAGATCAGAGCTTACCTACAAGAATATGTATTTGGATATTCTAAAAAAAATGGAGAACAACTGGGTGGATTTTCAGGCGGAATACAGCGAGTTGCTTAATATTAAGAGAAGTATAAAGCTTAAGGATGCGGTTTCTTCGGCAGATTATAAGTTTACGGGCGCTCCTCACACAGCCTTGGCGGATGCGGTGAATACTGCCGAAATTCTTATTCTTTCCAAGAATAAAGAAAAATTCCAAAAGGTTATGAAACCGGTAATCGATTTATTTAAACCATATAGCGGTGGAAATACTTTAGGTGCTATGTGTGCTGATTTTTTTGATGATTATAAGCCGGAGAGTGAGTAATTTTATGGGAAATAAAAAGAAATATTATGAATCTTTCAGAATTACCGGGACTTTGTTTAGTGTGATTCAGGCATTTGTGCTCGTTTTACTGCTTAGCTTTGGAATGGTTGGCCGGGTTGGTTTTAATGTTCCTTATGCAAATGCAGCGAGTGCCGGGGTTAAAAATATTACCTCTAATGCTTATGTGATTTCGGATTCTAATACCGGAGAGGTATATTATTCAAAAAATATGTACAAGAAAATCTATCCTGCAAGTACTGTTAAGATTTTGACGGCGGTTGTGACGGTAGAAAAGCTTGATATGAAAAAAAGAATTGCATTTAGCAGTTATATGAGGGCTCAGGTCAATAATACCGGGGCATCTTGCAATAATCTTAAAATCGGAACTAAGTATACGGTCTATGATTATTTGAATATGCTTCTCATCTGTTCGGATGCCGATTCTGCGGTCGCTCTGGCGGTTGGATGTGCCGGAAATGTACCGAATTTCGCGAATTTAATGAATGCTAAAGCGAAGGAAATCGGAATGAATTCGTCACATTTTGATAATCCGGTCGGGCTTGATAAGGGTAGCGGATATCCGAATACTTATGCGACGGCGCGTGATTTTGCGGTGCTTGCGAGGTATGCAATGACCTTGCCCGAGATAAGGGAAATAGTTGCAAAGGCAAAGTATAAGGTGCCTAAGACAGGCAGTGCAAAGAGTTTCACTGTTCATAGCACCAATGCATTTTACAGCAAGCTAAGTTATGGTAAATATAATAAAAAAATATATAAGATTATAGGTCTAAAGACCGGATATACATTTGCTTCGGGGCGCACGCTGATTGCGGTTGCGCGCGATAAGAGCGGGCACGAGGTTATATGTTCTTTCTTCGGGGCAAAGTATGATTCGCAAAAATATATCGATATCAGGAAGCTTTTCGATTATACATTTTCTCAGGATGTAACTGAGGATATTATTTTGAAGCAGGGCTTTTTTGATATGAGGCTAAAGGAAAATGAGCAACTAATCAATGCATTTTTAAATGATAATTTGCTCGATTATTCGAAAAATTTTAATCCAACCAATACTGCCGGCGCTGAGTTTATACAGGATTTGATTGTCGGGGTTTGTGATTTGAAAAAGAGTGAAATCACGATAAGTAATACTGACGGCGCACAGGGTATTAGTCTCTTAGAGCTTGCAAATTCGCTTGGTTTAAAGCTTAGGACGAAGGCGGAAGCTAATGATTTAACTGTTAATGGTAAGAAGGTTTCATTGCCGATTGAGACTGAGATAAATGAGATTATGAGTAGTATCGGAAATGTTCCTGAAGAGATTTCTGCCGATGAAAGGCTGAATATGGCGATGCTTTTTAAGGCCGGTATATTGGCGCTTAAAAAGAAGACGGCCGGCGGTAAAAATTATTCCAGGGACTTTACTTACGAGGTTGAAGAGAAGAATGGTAGTGTGAAGTCGGCATTTATTGAGTTTGATAATCAAAAGAGTGTTAAGAACAGTCTTAAGAATGGGAAGGTTCCATTTGAGAGTATAATTATAGATGGATATAATCGTGTCTTCAATAAAGAAGAAGCGGTTAAGATATCCGCCTCCTGCCAGACTATTTGGTAGGAAAAAGAATGAAATCCCGATGCTTTTTTGGAAAAGATAGTCCCGGGGAAACCGGAAAAAAGCATCGGAAAGAGGAAAAAGACGCAATCCCGATGCTTTTTGAAGAAATCAGGCCATGGAAGAATAAGAAAAAAGCATCGGAAAGAGGAAACATAGAATTTACAAAAATGAGAGGTGCAAAAAATGATAGTTAAACCAAAATCAAAAGGTTTCATTTGTGCGACAGCACATCCGGTTGGTTGCAAGGCCGACGTAAAAAATCAAATCGAGTATGTTAAGAAGATGCCAAAAACCGAAGGTGTAAAGAATGCATTGATTATCGGTGCTTCAATGGGATATGGCTTATCTACAAGAATTGCTGCGGCTTATTCCGCAAATGCAGCGACTCTCGGAGTTATCTTCGACAAGCCTTCAAAGGGCGAGAAACGTACCGCAACCGCAGGCTGGTATAACACGGTTGCATTTGAAGAATTTGCAAAGGAAGATGGACTTTATGCTAAGACCATCAACGGAGATGCTTATTCTGCAGAGGTTAAGGAGCAGGTAATAAGTACCATTAAGGAGGACCTTGGACAGGTTGATTTGGTGGTTTACAGTATCGCTGCACCACGTAGAACAGTTGCTGACGGAACTACTTATTCATCGGTGTTAAAGACGGTTGGAGAGTCCTATACAAACCGTACAATAGACTTAAGAAATAACGAAATTACAGATGTTACAATTGAGCCGGCTACAGAAGAAGAAGTAAATGCAACAATTAAGGTTATGGGTGGCGAAGATTGGAAAGACTGGATTGATGCATTGAATGATGCAGGAGTTCTTGCTCCAAATGCAAAGACGGTAGCTTATTCTTACATAGGACCTGTTATTACACATGCAATTTATAAGGATGGTTCAATCGGTCAGGCTAAGAAGGACTTATATAAGACTGCTGATGAGATGAATGGAAAGTACAACGGACTTACAGCTGTTGTATCAGTAAATAAAGCTGTTGTAACACAGGCAAGTGCCGCAATTCCAATCGTTCCATTGTACATTTCTCTCTTATTCAAGGTTATGAAAGAGAAGGGAAATCATGAAGGTTGCTGTGAGCAGATGTACAGAATGCTTCATGACAAGCTTATGCATGAGGGTGGTCCTATTGTTGACGAGAGCAGACTTATCCGTGTTGATGATTACGAGATGGAACCTGATGTTCAGGCCAAGGTGGCTGAGCTTTGGGATAAAGTGAACACTGAGAATATCAAGGAACTCGGTGATATCGATGGATATTGGGAAGACTTCTTCAAGATTTTCGGATTCGGAATCGACGGCGTTGACTACGATGCAGATGTTGATATAAATGTAGAAGGAAATTTTTTATAATTTGAAGAAAGAAAGCTGATGATTATAAAGAAAGCTGATGATTATAAAGAAGCTGATAATTCATTTAAACATAGTTTCACTTCACATTTAAGCAAGATTCGAAGAAGATTAAATAATGTTAGCTTTAAGTATAAAAAATAAAAAAGGGGCTGGTCGATTAAGACCAGCCTGTTTTTATAAGCTTATATCGATATTGCTTACTATTGATTTTTGTTAGCGTGCGGACAAACACTGCAACCACTGCAACCACCGGCAAGAGCATCTTTTTGGTAGTCAAACATAGATGATAGCATACAAACAGCCTGCGCGGAGATTCCAAGTCCTTCGCCTGTAAAGCCCATTCCTTCTTCGGTTGTAGCCTTTACATTAACCTGGTTTAAATCAATTTCCAGGGCGTTTGCTATATTTTCCCGCATTTTATCTATGTGAGGTCTCATCTTAGGAGCTTGAGCAATAATTGTTGCGTCAACATTTTCAATTACATAAAGCTCGTCGGTAAGCATATTCTTTACTTCTTTAAGTAGCATCAGACTGTCAGCACCCTTGTATTTCGGGTCTGTGTCAGGGAAATGTTTTCCTATGTCACCAAGGGCGGCAGCACCTAAAAGTGCATCTGAAATAGCATGCAAGAGTACATCAGCGTCCGAATGTCCCAGAAGTCCCTTTTCATATTCGATTTCAACACCACCAATAATAAGCTTTCTGCCTTCAACTAATTTATGTACATCATAGCCTGTTCCAACTCTCATATCAAGTCATCCTTTCTATATTTTCTAAATTCTAATGTGGTTTGTTGGTTTTTAATCTGATAAATTTGATTTAGCAAATTTCAAATACCGGATAAACCAACAAAAATCCACAAACACTGTGTGTTTCCGGAAATTTAAAATATCTCAAATATCAAAAAAGGTCATCCACATCATGGATGACCTTAGTAGTAGCGGAAGGGAGATTTGAACTCTCGACACCACGGGTATGAACCGTGTGCTCTAGCCAACTGAGCTATTCCGCCACGATGGGACCTATAGGGCTCGAACCTATGACCCTCTGCTTGTAAGGCAGATGCTCTCCCAGCTGAGCTAAGATCCCATGACAAAAAAAGTTTAAAAAAGTTCTGCTTGAAATTCAAGCGACTTGAATATATTAACAAATAAAGGTTGTGTTGTCAAGTTTTTTTTAAATATTAATCTATTTTCTTCG
>JAILOA010000342.1 GCA_024691065.1 Lachnospiraceae bacterium
ATATAAAGTAAGTGGCTCGGGCCTTGCCGGAGGAGATAAGATCAGTGAAATCAACTTTACCGGTTCACAGACAGAAAAAGGTGAGTCTGACAATACATTTGATTCGGTTAAGATAATTAACTCAAGCAATGAAATAGTTACTGATTGTTATGAAATTACAAAAGTGTATAAGAAGCTTATTGTAGGTAGCGGTAAGGCGATAACCCTTAAGACTGCAAGTGCCGAAAAGGTTTATGATGGAACACCTCTTACAGCTAATACTGTAAATGATGTATCAATAGTAAGCGGTGAGCTTGCAGAGGGCAATTATATTGACAGTGTTGTAATTAACAGCAAAATCACAAATGCAGGATTGGTTGCCAATGAGCTTACTAGTGTTGTAATTAAGAATAGTAATGGCACCGATGTTACCGCAAACTATACTATCGCGAAGGAGACAGGTACCCTGACCGTAACCCAAAAGGAAATAACAGTTACGGCGGTTGACGCAGAAAAGACCTATGACGGAACAGCTCTAAGTCTCGCTAAATATACCGTAAAGGATGGGGACGGTAACAATGAAAGTGAAGAGATTACCTCAGCAGAGACCATTTCTTATGATAATGCAACTACTGCTTTGGCGCTTGCAGATGGTGATAAGCTTGCAGCAACTGTTACAGGCGAAAGAATATTAGCAGGCGGCACTGATAATACAGTAGGAAGTATTAAGATTTATAACTCTTCCAAAGAGGATGTAACAGAAAACTATAATATCAATAAGGTTAACGGTACACTTGTAGTTAATCCTAGAAGTATAGTAATTAAGGCAACTGATGCTACCAAGACTTATGACGGTACAGCGCTTACATACGAGGGTAAAACATTAACAAGTGAACTTTATACTTTACTTAATCCGGAAGGAAATCAAATTGAATTATGTAAGAGAGCAGATAATTCGACGGATACTCTTACATCACTTACATTTACGGGAGAACAGACAGTAGTAAACAGCGGCAGCACCACGCTTAACAATATACCTTCGGATGCCAGAATTTATAATGGTACCGAGGATGTTACAGGAAGCTATGACATTACTTATAAGGGCGGAATACTGACTGTTACCCAAAAGGAAATAACAATTACCGCTAATAGCGAGTCCAAGGTTTATGACGGAACAGCACTTGAGAATAGCGGTTGTGAAGTTACAGGTGGACTCGGAACAGATACTCTTGCAAGTATTACGGTTACCGGTTCACAGAAGCATGTAAATACAGGAAGCACAACAATTACGCCTAACAACATTATTTCCAATGCAGTGATTATCAACAGTGGAGGAGATGATGTTACATCCAGCTACAAGATTAATTATGTAAACGGCACACTTGCAGTCAGCCAAAGACCGATTACCATTGAGGCCGTAAGTAAATCCAAATCTTATGACGGTACGGCTCTTACCTGCAATGATTACATCATACATGACAGTGGTGAGGAAGATAAGGGACTTGCATCGACTGATAAGATAAGTGCCATTACTATCACCGGTTCACAAACAACGGTAGGAGAACATCCTAACGCAATTACGGAAAACAGTGTCAGGATTACAAATAATCTGAGTGAGGATGTAACGGGTGATTATAACATTACCTTGATTAACGGAAAGCTTACAGTTGGACAAGGTACAAGTATAACCCTTACGGCGGGAAGTGATTCCAAGACCTATGACGGTACACCTCTTACCTGCAGCGATTATGAGATTACAAGAGGTAAGCTTGCTACAGGTCACAGGATTTCCAAAATCGGATTTACATCAACCAGTACAATTACCGATGCAGGAACTGTCAGCAACGTGATAGATAAAGCTACTATAAAGGTAGTTGACGATAATAATAAAGACAGCGAAGGAAATCCGGTAGATGTAACTTCTAACTATACATTTGCAACATTAACGGGTGACCTTACAATTAATAAGGCTGACATTAAGGTTACAGCCCTGGACAGAACAAAGGTATATGACGGCACAGCACTTGCCGGAGATACCTATACAATTGCAAATGCTGACGAAAGCATAGTTCTTAAGATGTCTAAGTCAGATACAACCGACAAGGAAATAGTTAAGGGTAACTCATCACTTGGATTTGATAAGCTTTTAGCCAAGGTACTTGGTGAGGGAGGAGCGGTTAAGACTGTTACATTTGCAGGCTCCGTTACCGAAGCTGATGAAGAAAACGTAAATATTAACAGCATTACTCTTGTAATTCCGGCATCAACCGATAACAGTACTGCAGAAAAGGATATTACAGGTAACTTTAACATTACATATGTACAGGGCACCTTAAGCGTTACAGCCAGATACATAAAGGTTAAGGCAGTTGACAGCAGCAAGGAATTTGATGGTGAGGCTCTCAAGGGTTCACTTGTAAGACTTTCTGATGAGAGTGAAACCATAGTGCTTGAGATGTCACTTCCATCGGCTGCAACTACAGTCAAAAATGTAATAAAAGGTGAAGGAAACTTTGATACTCTCCTTGAAAAACTTATAGGAGATGACAATGCTGTTTCCGATATTAAGCTTTCAGGTTCACAGACAGAGGCAGGAGTAAGTTCGGTTACACCTTATGGTCTGGTAGTTAAAGATGATTCCAATAAAGATATAACATCAAGCTTCAATCCGGATTATGTGAGCGGTTTACTTGAAGTAACCCAAAAGGCACTTAAGGTTGAAGCAGTGGATGCAAAGAAGACCTATGATGGAACAGCACTTACAAGCAAGGTATATACCATTTCCAATTCGGATGGTTCAATTGTGCTTCAGTGCGGACCTGATGCAGATGACAATAAGATAGTTACCAATACTTCAACAGATGTTACCGACACAACCTATTCAGGACTTATGAAGGTTCTTATCGGTGACGGTAATACAATAGACAGTATTAAGTTTAGTGGTCAGAGAGTACTTGCGGGTACTTCTGTCAATACGATTTCGAATCTGGTAATAAAGAACAGTTCCGGTGATGATATCACTTCAACATTTGATATAACTTATACAAACGGAGATCTTACCGTTAACAAACGTAAGATTACAATTAATGCAGGAGACGCAACCAAGCCTTATGACGGTGAGACTCTTACATGTGAGAATTATTCGGTTTCAGGTGAACTGCTTGCAGACGGCGATTCCGTATCAGCTATTCAGTTCAGCGGATCACAGACTGAGAAGGGCTCAAGTAAAAATACAGTAGTGGAAGGCTCTGTGAAGATTGTTGATTCAAACAAGGCAGAGGTTACCTCAAGCTATGAAATCTCATATGCAGAAGGTACACTTACCGTTGGTGGAGAAGGA
>JAILOA010000403.1 GCA_024691065.1 Lachnospiraceae bacterium
CTGGGTATGCGCGTCAAACTCTCAATTATATGCCAAGAGCATAAAGACGCATTAGTCGTTCCTGAAAATTGCATCCAGACCAATGCTAACGGAGAGCCTTATGTAGAAGTTAAGAATGCAAGTAAAACAAGGATTCATATAGAAGTTATAATGAAAACCGATTATTATACAGAAATCAAAGGCGATGGTCTCGAAGATGGAATGCAACTTGTAGTTCCAGCGGTGGAATATGAAACTTATACCGATGAGGAAGGAGGTATTACGGATGCCTTATACTACTAATCCAATCATCCACACATCAAACATTGTAAAAAGCTTTAACATTGGCTCTGAAAATGAAATCGAAATACTTCACGGCATCGATTTGGATATCTATAAAGGTGAATTTGTTTCTATTGTAGGGGCTTCAGGTTCCGGTAAATCAACCCTTATGAATATAATAGGAATTCTCGATAAACCAACAAGTGGAACCTATATACTGGATGACAGGGATGTATCGGAAGCACGTGATAAGGAGCTCTCGGCAATAAGAAATCAAAAAATCGGATTTGTATTCCAAACATATAATCTTATTTCCAGAACCACGGCCCTTGCTAACGTTGAGCTACCAATGATGTATGCACATATTAATAAAAAGAAACGACGTGAACGTGCCGAAATGTTACTCGAGATGGTCGGAATGTCAGACCGTATGGATTACACTCCGGACAAGCTTTCCGGCGGTCAGACCCAGAGAGTTGCAATTGCCCGTGCCCTTGCAAACTCCCCATCCATAATTCTTGCGGATGAACCGACAGGAGCACTTGATTCCGTAACCGGTCACCTGATTATGGATCTTTTCCACAAGCTTAATGAAGAAAACGGAATCACAATCGTGCTTATCACTCATAGCAAAGAATTAGCCGAGGAAACCTCCAAGATATTTACATTAAAAGATGGAAATATAATTTCATCAAGGATGGGAAGAGGGGGTTCAAATGCATCGACACAAACAACACAAGAAAATAATGAGGCTCAGGAAATTAAATTAAATAAGGAATCTTCTCAAGAGATTAATTTAGATGAGGAATCTTCTCAAGAGATTAATTTAGATGAGGAATCCTCTCAGGGGATCACATTAGATAAAGGGTCTCTACAGGAGAACAATACATCATCCGGGCTGAAAGGAGAGAATTATGTTTATTGAAAATATCAGGATTGCCTTATCGGGACTTCGTGCAAATAAACTTCGAACTTTTCTCACCATGCTTGGAATAATCATAGGTATTGCTTCCGTAATCGCCATTATGACAGTCGGTGATGCGATGAACAATTCTGTTATGGAATCCATGGGCAGTGTTGGTGCAAACAACATAGAGTTCTATGTTTCCGAAGATGTAGATGCTGACGAAGAGGTCGATTATTCCGAGTTACGTCCAATGGAAACATCAGATGAAATAAGTCGGGATATGATAAATGACCTTGTTAATAAATTTAAAAACGAAGTTTCAGGAGTTGTTCTTTCGGAATCTGTTGGTACAACAAAGGTTGAAGATGATGCAAACTATGCAAATATTACGATTAACGGTATGAATCTGACCGCACTGGAGCAGATGAAATTAAAAATGCTTAGTGGCAGGACCTTAAGCATCAGTGACATTGATAACAAATCAAAAGTATGTCTTGTATCCGATAAATTTGTGGATAATATGTACGACGGCCATTACTCAAAGGCTATCGGCCAACCGTTAGAGGTAGTTTTGGATAATAAATATTACACATATACCATAGTTGGTGTTTACAAATACGATCCATCAGTCTTTAATGATCATGCTGTATTTAAAAAGAAAGATGTAAACACACAGTGTATAATTCCGATAACTACAGCAATGCAACAGGTACGAAGTGAAGAATTCTTTTTTTATGTAACGGTTGTTGCAGCTGATGGCTACGATCCTGATGTTGTAGCCAGTGATATTTCAAATTGGATTAACAAAAAATACTACGAAACAAACGATACATATTGTGTTGAAAGCTATACAATGAAAGCCGACCTGGACTACCTGAAAAATATGGTAAATACGATTAAGCTTGCATTTATGGCAATCGGTGCGATATCACTTCTGGTTGGTGGAATTGGAGTAATGAACATTATGGTGGTAACTATAACCGAAAGAACCCGCGAAATCGGCACCCGTAAGGCGCTCGGCGCAACCAATGGTTCCATTCGTGCCCAGTTCATAACCGAGGCTGTCGCAATTTGTGCCATAGGAGGTATAATAGGAGTTGCAACCGGTATCGGTATCGGACAAATTATTTTAAAAGTAATTAACGTTCACGGAATGCCTTCATTAGTCGAAATTACAATAAGTATTATTTTCTCCATGGGAATCGGAATATTCTTCGGCTTCTACCCGGCTAATAAAGCTGCAAAGATGAATCCTGTAGAGGCGCTGAGGTATGAGTAAATTTTAGTATGTTTCTTTATTTTATATTGGTCTTCCGGAATTACATTAATCACCATTAGTGCAAAACAATCGTAACATTTCTTGATTATAAATATATTTATAATCTTATAATTGTTATTTGTTGTTACATACGTTCACACAAAAACAGAGAGGAGAAATCAACACTCCTTTAACGTTGATTCTTCCTCTCTGTTTTTTGGCGCTATCCCCTAACGACAAATGTTATATTACATACGCATGAAATTACATTTACCGTGTATAAAAACATTTTTTCACTTACCAAATAAAAATAATCTCATTCGCTTTCTTCGATAATAAGTGTGCCATTGCTGGCACCTATATGTGTAGTTAGCAGTACATATATGTTGCCGGTATTTATATGTGATACCTCTATATCTCTATATCTCTATATCTCTATAAATATATCCATATTGCCTTGTTAATATTTTTACCTTGTATTATAATATACTTGATTTTAATTCGTCCCCAAAGGGTCAAGTCAAGTTTAATTTAAAAAATTTAAAGGATAACAAATAAAAATGGATACTAACAATTCAAAAAACAGTGATAGTTATGTTGATGACTTTTCTCATATTCCCGCTTATAACAGCACTGAAGGTATTATTGATTTTTCTGCCAATTACAATATAAACAATGATAATATTCTGGCTGACTACGATTTCCAAATTGATAAGTCTAATTTATTTCAAATAGGCGAGATGGCTAAAATCAGTGGTGTAACCAGGAAGGCGATACTTTGCTATGAAAAAGCCGGTGCGATGTCGCCTGCATTCATAGATCCTGAAAGCGGTTTTAGATATTTTTCCGCTGATAATATCTCGCGCATCCGTTCAATCAGGTTTCTTCAATCAGTGGGATTGTCTCTTAAGGAAATCGCTGAATATTACAACTCACCGGAAAAAGTTGAATACTATTTGAATAAACTAAAAGAAACCAAACAACAATTAGAAGAGAGTATTTTAAAGCTTGAGTTACATGCCACAAAAAGAGGCGATCTGGCTATTCATAAAATATTTCTGGAAAAACATACATGCTATGCCCGTCGTTATACCTGCCAGAACCTGCAACAAATATCCGATGCCCTGAAAGAAACAGATGTGCTGGCCGTGAGAACGGGATGTGCCAAAACTATGGCCCGTATATTTACTATATGGCTCAGTAAAAATGTTGGCGAATCCGAAATTATACATTGTACACCGGTTACCGATGATTTCCATGGTCCGGAAAGATTGGATCTGTATGCAACCGACGCAATTTGCATATATTTCCGTGGTCCCTATGATGAACTGACCATTCCTGTTGCCGAGCTTCACAAATATGCCGATGAACATAATCTAAAGAAAAACGGACCTATAGTGACAGCTTACCTGGAGGGTGTTATCACCTATGGAAATAAACCGGAGAACTTTTTGACACAGGTTATATTGCCTGTGAAGTATGAATCATAATTATATTTTATGTTATATGTATGTTGTAAAAAAAGGTTTTATCTAAATAATTTTGACTGCTGCTTATATAAGTATTTTTATCAAAATAGTTATGGTTGCTGTATAAGAAAGCAGTTTTAACCTATATCTATGACTGCTGCTGAAATAAGTATTTTTAATCTAAATAGTTATGGTTGCCACATAAGAAAGCTGTTTTAACCTATATATTTATGACTGCTGCTGAAATAAGTAATTTTTATCTAAATAGTTATGGTTGCTGTATAAGATAATAGTTTGAAAATTCAATATATCACTTATAAAAGTAACAAACCGGCTTCTTCAAGATTTTGAAGGAGCCGGTTTTCATATTTTAATTAGAATATATTTTATTTATCTTTTCTGGCTGTAAGATACCAATCATAAGGTAACACGTCGTCTCCGGCGCCCTCAATTCTTGCATCCGCATCCTCAAGTGTAAGTGGCGATCCCATAAGGACGTCATCTCCCGGATTCCAATCTGCAGGGGTCGATACATTTTCCTCATCATGCTTCTGTAAGGCAAGTATGATTCTCTTAATTTCATCTATGTTTCGCCCTGTTGACATCGGGTAATAAAGAATTGCCCTTATAATTCCCTCCGGATCAATTATAAATACCGCTCTGATGGTCTGTGTTTTCGCAACTGTTTGAAGCATACCGTAAAGGTTTGCCACATTCATACTGATATCCGCAACTATCGGAAATGGCACCTTTACCTTTCCTTCGCCCTTCCAGTCAATGTTTTCGATGCTTCTTGCCCATGCAAGATGTGAATGCAGCGAATCAATCGATAGCCCAAGAAGCTCTGTATTAAGCTCCTTGAATTCATCATTTCTCTTTGAAAATGCGATAAATTCGGTCGTACAAACCGGTGTAAAATCCGCAGGATGCGAAAAGAATACTACCCATTTCCCTTTATAATCCTCCGGGAAATTTATCTTTCCTTTTGTTGTCATACTCCTGAATTCAGGTGCCTTGTCGCCAATCATAGGCATTCTAGGTGTTTCATTTTCCATTATAATATTTCCTCCTTTTGATGTAATACTTTGATGTATTGCTTTGGTGTATTGCTTTATTAAATTAATTAGTTTATTGTAGCTGATTTTTTAGGGCAGGTGAAGAGATTTTCGGCATATTAGCTTTTTTCTCTTCACTTTAAACCTTGTTTTACCTTGTTTTTTGGGATTTGGTGAAGAGATTTTCGACATTTTGGCTTTTTTCTCTTCACTTTAAACCTTGTTTTTTTGAATCTGATGAAGAGATTTTTGACAATTCTCTCTTTTTCTCTTCACTTTACATTTCCACATCCGGGTTATATTTTACATTTCCACATCCGGGTTATATTTTACAACTTCGCACCCGGAAAATCATATTGCAACTTCGCACCAAATCAATTATATTACAGCTTCGCATCCACCGCAATCTTGTATATATTAGCAACGTCCTCAGATGTGAGTTGCACAAATCCACCTGTCTTGCCGTCTCCGAGCCCAAACTTTTCAACAAGCTTAGGTATATCCTCTTCCTTTGCACCAAGCTCGGCAAAATTAATCGGCATTCCGATATTATGTAAAAATGTTCTGAAACAATGGATTCCTTCGAGTGCTGTAGCTTCCGGATTTTCAAAATTCATCTTGCAACCGAATACCCTTGTCGACATCTGACAGAAGCGCATTACATTGTGCTTGTATACATACTCCATCCAGGATGGCATGATAACTGCAAGTCCGGCGCCGTGAGCACAATCGTAAAGTGCAGAAAGCTCATGCTCGATTCCATGGCTGTTCCAATCCTGAGACCTGCCGACTCCAACGATACCATTGTGAGCAACCATGCCGGCCCACATTATATTTGCACGAGCTTCATAATTGTTCGGATCCTCAATTACTCTCGGTGCTTCCTTAACCATGGTCATAAGCACTGCCTCGCAAAGACGGTCTGTAATCTCAACCTCTTTGGTATTTGTGAAATATCTTTCAAATACATGCGCCATAATATCAGTTGCGCCGCAAGCGGTCTGATAAGCAGGAAGGGTCTGGGTAAGCTCCGGATTAAGAATCGAGAATTTGGACCTGAGTACGTCAGAACCTGTACCGCGCTTAAGCATTCCATCTTCCTTTGTAATTACGGAATCGCCCGAGCCTTCACTTCCGGCAGCCGCAATCGTGAGCACAACACCGATTGGAAGCGCCTTCTCAATACTCTTTCCCGAGTAAAAATCCCAGAAATCGCCGTCATAGCAAACACCCGCGGCAATTGCCTTAGATGAATCGATTACCGAACCGCCGCCTATAGCCAAAATGTAATCGACGTCTTCATTCTTGCAAAGATCGATTCCCTTATAAACCAAAGTATCACGAGGATTTGGCATAACACCGCCAAGCTCGACAAATTCTAAACCGCTCTTTGTTAATGAATCCTTTACCCTGTCAACAAGTCCTGATTTTATTGCGGAACCTCCGCCATAATGAATCAGAACCTTGCTACCTCCATATTTCTTGACATAATCTCCTGCT
>JAILOA010000416.1 GCA_024691065.1 Lachnospiraceae bacterium
ATTTAACTCAGTTTTAGCATTGAGAAGATATTATAAATGGAAAGATTAGGTGAAAATGGCAGATTATAAAAACAGTGAAGTAAGAAGGGCCAGGGAGGCAAGAGCTAAAAAAGCAAGAAAGCAATTAATGCTTGGTATTGCTGTTTTGGCTGTCGTAATTGTTATAGTTATAGTAGCAATTATTGCCGGGCTTGCCAAGAAAAAGGGCTCTTCAAAGAAGAATAAGAGTGGAAGTGAAGAGGCTGTTCAAGAACAGATTGAGTTCAATCCGGAGATAAATGTTACTGATGTTTGCGGAAAGGTTGCAATCAATTTTACAACTATTCCGGAGGCTTCCAAGTATAATATTTTGAGACGTGATAAGGATAGCTCGGAGCCTGCCGTCGTTGCAAGTATTGATGAGACAGGTTCGGAAACAGAAGAGTATATTGATGCTACTGTTTCAAAACATAATGAATACATTTATTCGGTTATGGCTGAGACAAAATCAGGTGCGACAGCTACATCCGAAGAGAAAACAGTCTATGTATTGCCTAGACAGCCTAAGATTGTCCTGGTTGGTGAGTGTTATGTTGTCGGAATTGATCAGTGGGCTCTGGACAGATTTCCTAAGAAGGCCGTGGCGCTCGGTACCGAAGGAGCTACTACTTATAAGTTGATTAATGAAACAAACTTTACTTATGAAGGTTCAAATGTATCTGCGCTCGAGCGTGCAGCGCTTGAAAAGCCGGATATTGTTTACTTCCTTGTTGGTATGAATGAGGCAGCTAACGGAGATTCAGCATCTACAATTCAGAATTATCAGACTATCGTAGATCAGCTTCAGGGACTTAATGCAAATGTTAAGATAGTTGTACTTGCCATTCCGCCTACAGGAAAGACTTCAACATTAAATATTCCAAAGCTTTCCAAGAGACGCAAGTTCAATGAAGCATATAAGGATTTTACAGAAGCTAATGAGAATGTTTATTTCTGTGATTATACTTCTGTAATCGAGGATGAAGAAGGTTATTTAGCGGATTTTGCTAACGGAGGTGATGGATGCCACTGGACATCACAGGCAACATGCGACGTTGTGGATAATATCCTTCAATGGACCAAAGATACTATATATGCCGGTAATTAATGATTTGAGAGTGTGAAAATTTATGCCGGATGATTGTTTAAGTATAGTGAGGAGAGTCTGAATTGGGGACAGTCCGATATAGAGACAGTCCGATTTGGAGAGTGTACTGCATTTAGTGAAAGACAGGTAATAAAATATAATGTGAGAGTATGTAGGCTAAAAGCCGAAAAAGAGTGTTAAAGTATTATAGTAAATAAAATCAAAACTACATTTGATTTTATATATATTATTTATAATCTTTGGGAGGATTTTGGAAATGAAGAGAAAGTGTGTTAATGATTCAGGCTTATCTGCCGGTGCTAGTGAGAAAGTAATAAAGGTTTTATCTGCACTTGTTTGTATTTTTTCACTTGTAATTGCAGGGCTTTGTTATAATAGCGAGAAGGTTGATGCTGCGGCAAGCTCATCAAGTATTTACAGTTCAGTTGAAAGTGCTTACGGTTCAAAGTATCCATTAAGTTCTTCAAATGAAATTACAACAAGCAGAAAGAACGTTTTCGGCGGATATTCAAGCGTTCTCGGTGTTTCTTGTGAACTTTTCTCAGAGTATAAGGCTGCTAAGAAGTCTAACAGTAAGTATCAGTATGTAAGCTTTGTATGTAAGGCTACATCTTCTTCTAATGTATCAAAGATCAAGAAGAAGTTAAAAGCTTATGTAAAGAACGAGAAGACAGGAAATCAGAATTATTATAATTCAAAGGGTAAGAAGCTCCTTAATAATGCTAAAATCGGAGCAAAAGGAGATTTCGTTTATTTATTCATTTTAGATACATCAAAGAATAGTAAAGCAATCAGCGCATTTAATAGCGCTGCTTAAAAAGGGGAAAAAATGGTTTTCAGTAACATTGAGTTTTTTTATGTTTTTTTACCTTTAGTATTGATATGTTATGTAATTGCACCGCGTTTTCTTAAAAATGCGGTGCTTCTTATGTTTAGTCTGATATTCTATGCATGGGACAAGCCGGCTTATCTTATATTAATGGTCATCTCCATTATCATGAATTATCTCTTCGGTTTATGGATATACAATATTAAAGAAAAGAAAAAGAAGCATGTTAAAGGAGTTCTGGCTGCGGCCGTTACCTGTAACCTGCTCTTTTTAGGTATATTTAAATATACCGCCTTTGTTATAAATACGATTAACAATGTTTTCGGCACGCATATTGATGCCTTGAAGATGACAATCGGAAAGAACGATATCGATTTACTTAAGATTGCCCTCCCAATCGGAATAAGCTTTTACACATTCCAGGCAATGAGTTATGTAATCGATGTTTACAGAGGCGAAGTTAAGGCAAATAAGAGCATAGTCGGATTTGGTACTTATATATCAATGTTCCCGCAGCTTATTGCAGGCCCTATCGTTCGCTACAAGACAGTAGATAAGGAAATCAGAAACCGTAAGGAAACCGTGGAAGAATTTTCCGAGGGAATCTTTCGTTTCACCATAGGTCTTGGTAAGAAGGTTCTCATTGCAAACAATGTCGGTGCTATTTGGGATAAGATAAATGTTATGGACAATGCATCGCTTTCGACCGCAACAGCGTGGCTCGGGGTTATTGCATTTACATTGCAGATATATTTCGATTTTTCGGGATATTCGGATATGGCCATAGGACTTGGAAGAATGTTTGGTTTTCACTTCCTTGAAAACTTCGAACATCCTTATATGTCCAGATCGGTAACAGAGTTCTGGAGACGCTGGCACATAAGCCTCGGTACCTGGTTCAAAGAATATGTATATATTCCGCTTGGCGGTAACAGACACGGTAAGGGCAGACAGATTTTAAATATAGCGATCGTTTGGCTTTTAACGGGTCTGTGGCACGGAGCAAGCTGGAACTTCGTACTTTGGGGAGCTTATTATGCAGTGCTTTTACTTATCGAGAAAATAGGCTTCTTAAAGGTATTAAATAAGATTCCAAAGTTTATAAGCTGGATATATTCAATTGTAATTATTGTAATAGGTTGGGCTATATTCTCATACAGCGACGTGGCTCACGGACAAGGCTTTTTACAGGCACTTTTATTTAATGCAGGCAAAGGAATGGTAAGCCGCGATTGTGCATTCCTGATTATGAGTAATATAATTTTGCTTATTATCGGTGCCATCGGTTCAACATCACTTCCTAAGAAGCTTGCAGAGAAGATGTTTGCAAAAAATGATACTGTAAAGCAGGTTGCAAAGACCGCATTTATCGTACTTGTATTATTTGTATGTACAGCATATATGGTATCAAGCACCTACAATCCATTCTTATATTTTAGATTTTAGGATACCTAAGCGATAACGCTGATGTATAAGGCTTTCCATCAGGAAATGTCGGCATAAGCATAAAAATCAGGTGTATATATCGTAAGGATAAAGCATTATCGGGATAATAATATACCGGGTGCTAAAATAACCAAAATGATTTGTTAATTAGAAATTCAGATTAGAGGAAGATATGAAGAAGAAATATTTGCAGATTTTTACAATCATTTTCTTTTGTGCATTCATACTTGTGATGGATGCCTTCACCATAGCGAATAAGGATAAAACCTACTCGGAGCTCGAGAAGAGAAAGCTTGCAAAGAAACCTAAATTCAGTGCTTCAAGAGTTTTAAAGGGACAGTTCCAGGACGACTTCGTGGATTATCTAAGTGATCACTTCGCATTTCGTGACACATGGGTAAATGTAAAGAGTAACGTAGATCTAAGCCTTGGTGAGAAGGAAGTTGATGATGTTTATATAGGCAAGGACGGATATTTGATAGAAAAATACACCGATGAGGATTTTGACAAGGATCAAATAAAAACAAATATAAAATATCTCAAAAATATAGTAAACATGGCATCTGAGAACCTTGGTACAAAGCATGTTAAGATTATCCTGGTACCGGGTAAGGAAACAGTGCTTTCCGATAAGCTTCCGATGTTTGTGGAGCTTCCGACGATGCAGGAATATATGGAAAAGCGCTTATGTGATAAGGTAAATGATTCGGAAAATGTAGTGATCAACCTTAAGGAACCATTGAAAAAGCATAGCGATGAGTACATTTATTACCGAACCGACCATCACTGGACAAGCCTTGGAGCAAAATATGCATATGAGGAAATTATGAAATCCCTCGGCAAGAAGGGAACTGACGGCCAGGCGGCAGGAGAGGAAGGTGATTCCGATACAAGCTCTCCGGATGAAGACAAGAAAGATAAGGACTC
>JAILOA010000421.1 GCA_024691065.1 Lachnospiraceae bacterium
TGCTTTTTAAAGGCTATTCCTTTATAATAAAGATAGTTTATTTCGTAAATAAAATAAAATTGAGGGTGTTTATATGACAAGAAAATTATTTGATTTAATTTATGATTTGATTCATATCTCTACAACGCGTGAACTGGAACCATCAGATTATAAAGAAATTTGTGAGTTAATGGGTATAGAAAAGCTTTATTACACAGTCAATGTAGATTCCGAATCTTATAAACGCGCTAACGGGTATAACAATAGTAGTTTAAATGTTATTTATTTATATAATACCAATAGAAAATGTGGCTTTTCTCAAAAATATATTTATTTTTATCAAGGAAGCGAATATGTTAATGCGTATATAGAATTTGGTAAGGATGTTAATCCTGAAAATATTGACTGGAAGCTTTGTAAATGTTTCGTAGATAATGTTTACATTCTTATAAGCCGCGAAAAGATGCTTAAAACTCTGGAATTTTCCGATTTGCATGATCCAATGACAGGAATTTACAATACCAAGGCTTTAGCTATGAAATTTACAAAGGATTGTGCCGTTCATCCGGAAAATAATTATGTATTCGTATATGCTAATGTAAAAAATTTCAAATTCATTAATGAAAAAGTAGGTTCCTTTAACGGAGACGTTATAATCGGCTTACTTGCTCATGAGCTGGTAAAACTGGTCGGCCCAGATGAAGGCGCATGTAGAATAGGCGGTGACAATTTTGCATTTTACATTAAACAAGAAAATTTGAATGATTTTATTGATAAGATGAAGTATGTCAGAATTAATAATTTACAAGGCTTCGATAATGGATTTTATGACTTTTCCTTCAGACTCGGTATTATTGAAAATATCACTGAGAATTTTTCCGAAAACCTTGATAATTCCAATACCGCTTATATAGTCGGAAAGAATATCATTAACAAGGATGTTGTATTTTTTAACGAGGAAATGTCCAACTTAATCAGCTATAATAACTACGTTATAGCTTCATTTCCTAAGGCTATTTTTAACAATGAATTTGTGCCTTTCTTCCAACCTAAGGTTAATATGAAAACAGGTGAATTAGTCGGTCTTGAAGCTCTCTGCAGATGGAAAAGAGCCGGTGAAATTGTCCCACCCGTTAAATTTATTCCGGTTCTTGAAAAGAAGGGACTTATACATGAACTTGATATAGCGATATTTTCAGAAACCTGTAAATGTATCCGAAAATGGATTGAAATGGGACTTAAACCTCCTGTTGTATCCGTTAATTTTTCCAAAAAAGACATTTTTGTACCACAGATAGAAGAAAATATTGTTAGCATTATAAATAGCTATCAAATCGATCACTCATTATTGGAAATTGAGATTACAGAGACATCAAATGTATCCGAAAATGACAGATTTTTGGATTTTGTCAAAGAAATCAAGAAAAACGGACTAAGAATCAGTATCGATGATTTTGGTACAGGTTACTCTTCTCTTTCATTGATTCATAATATTAATGCTGATGTTCTTAAGATTGATCAGAGCTATACCAAAAAATTAGGCATTGATGATAAGACCGAGATCCTTATTTCCTCCATAATCGGTATGGCTAACAGATTAAAACTTCAAATTATCGCCGAAGGCGTTGAAACCGCCGAAACCGGTAAGCATTTGATAGAATTAGGTTGCGATTATGCACAAGGATATTATTACGGAAAACCTATGGATTTTGAAGGAATTACCGAAATAATAAAAAATCCGTATTTCGAGAAGATTCTTGATTAATTATACAATATTTTAAGAAAATCCGGATTAATTATACATTATTTCAGGAAAATCCAGATTAATTATACATTAATTCAAGATAATACCTGATTTATTATACATTATTTTAAGAAAATTTCCTGATAAAATTATACATTTAAAAGTACGCTGCAAGGCGTTAAAAAAGGGAAGGATTAAAAATCCTTCCCTTTTATTTTAATCTTTAATATTTTATTTAATTAAAAATATTATTTAGCAGCTTTAGCTTTCTTAATTTCTTCGGTAAGCTTTGGAACGATCTTATTTAAATCACCTACAATACCATAAGTAGCTACATCAAAGATCGGTGCAGTCTCATCCTTATTGATTGCGATAATGATATCAGATTCTTCCATACCTGCAACGTGCTGGATAGCACCTGAAATACCGATTGCGAAGTAAAGGTTTGGACGAACTGTCTTACCTGTCTGTCCAACCTGATAATCCTTAGCAAGCCATCCGTTATCAACAACTGCACGTGAACAGCTAACCTGTCCGCCGATAGCATCTGCTAAATCTTCGAGAATCTTGAAGTTCTCTTTACTTCCGACTCCACGTCCGCCTGATACTAAGATCTTAGCATCCTGGATATTTACGGTATTCTTAACTTCCTTAACAACTTCTAAGATTTCAACATAGCAGTTATTCTCAGCAAGCTCAGGATTAAATTCAACAATCTCAGCCTGCTTTGAAGTATCTTCAGCAAGCTTCTTCATAACGCCCGGACGAACTGTAGCCATCTGAGGACGGTTGTCAGGACATGCAATAGTTGCGATTGTATTTCCACCAAATGCAGGACGAGTCATAAGAAGCTGATTATGCTTCTGCTCATCTTCCTTACCAGGAATAGCATTGATTGGGAAATCATTAATTTCAAGACTTGTACAGTCAGCTGTAAGTCCTGTCTTAACTCTTGCAGAAACTCTAGGACCTAAATCACGACCGATAGCAGTTGCACCTACAAGCATAATTTCAGGCTTGTATTCATTGATAACTGCTGCAAGTGCCTGTGTATAAGGCTCTGTACGGTAGGTTTCAAGCTTAGGATCATCAACTACGATAACCCTGTCAGCTCCATAATATCCAAGAGAAGGTGCAAGGTCTTTTACACCTGAACCAAGAAGAACTGCGGTTACAGTTGTATCTAAGTCTTTGGCAAGTCTTGTAGCTTCTCCAATAAGCTCATAAGCTATATTGTCAATTTTATTATCAACCTGCTGTGCATATATAAATACACCCTTGTAATCTTCTAATGCCATTTTATTCACCACTTTTCCTTTTCAATTAGATTATATTATTTTCTGTAAGCTTCTCTACGATATAGCTTACTGCTTCATCAGCGCCTAAGTCAGCCTTAAGCTCACCATCGCTCTTACGAACTTTATCAGATGCTCTTGCGATCTTTGTAGGTGAACCCTTAAGTCCAAGATCAGAATCATCAACATCCTTAAGGTTATCTCTGCCCCAAACAGTGATTTCTTTGTCTAATGCATCAAAGATTCCACCCGGTGTCATATATCTAGGCTCATTCAATTCTGAAAGAGCTGTTAAAAGACATGGCATCTGAGCCTTAAGTACATGATATCTGTCATCGAACTGACGCTCAACTATTACGCTTTCGCCTTCGATTTTAATATTCTGAGTATAGCTTAATACAGGAAGTCCTAAATGCTCAGCAATCTGAGGACCAACCTGTGCTGTATCACCGTCGATAGCCTGACGACCTGTGATAATCAAGTCATAATCCAGATTTCTAATTGCACCTGCAATTGTGGTAGATGTAGCCCATGTGTCAGCTCCACCAAGCACTCTGTCAGTTACAAGGATTCCTTCATCAGCACCCATAGCCATTGCTTCACGAAGTACTTCTTCAGCTTTTGGAAGACCCATTGTAAGAACAGTAACATGTGCGCCATATTCATCTTTTAATCTGAGTGCTGCCTCGAGTCCTGCTTTATCATCAGGATTCATAATTGCAAGCATGGCAGCTCTGTTAAGGGTACCGTCAGGATTGAATACAACGCCGCCTTTGGTATCCGGTACCTGCTTTATACATACTACGATATTCATTTGCTTACACTCCTTTATATTAATTTAAGATATTTGCAGAAATTACCATTCTCTGTACTTCGCTGGTACCTTCGTAGATTTCTGTAATCTTAGCATCACGCATCATACGTTCAACATCATATTCTCTTGTATATCCGTAACCACCGTGAAGCTGAACAGCTTTGGTAGTAACTTCCATAGCAACTTCTGCTGCACAAAGCTTAGCCATAGCAGCTTCTACTGAGTAGGATTTCTGAGTTCTCTTAGCCTCTGCAGCCTTGTAAACAAGGAGTTTAGCAGCCTCAACCTTAGTAGCCATATTTGCAAGCTGGAATTGTGTATTCTGGAATGCAGAAATTGATCTTCCGAACTGCTTTCTTTCTTTTGTGAAATCGATAGCTCTCTGAAGTGCACCCTCAGCAATACCAAGTGCCTGAGCAGCAATACCGATACGACCACCATCAAGTGTATGCATTGCAATACCGAAGCCCTTACCCGGAGCACCAAGAAGATTCTCCTTAGGAATACGGCAATCTTCGAATATAAGCTCATATGTAGATGAACCACGGATACCCATCTTCTTTTCCTTTGTACCGAATGAGAATCCAGGAGTTCCCTTTTCTACGATAAATGCAGAGAATCTCTTCTTCTTTCTTCCTCTTGCATCTGTCTGAATTTCAGTAACTGCAATAACAATATAAACATCAGCTTCTTTACCGTTGGTAATGAAGCACTTTGAACCATTGAGTACATACTCATCACCATCAAGAACAGCCTTTGTCTGAGCACCCTGTGCATCAGTACCTGCTCCCGGTTCTGTAAGTGCAAATGCACCTAATTTCTCGCCCTTAGCGAGTGGTACTAAATATTTCTGCTTCTGCTCTTCTGTACCATAAGTAAGAATAGGATCGCAGCAAAGTGATGAATGTGCAGAAACGATAACGCCTGTTGTACCACATTCTTTTGAAAGCTCCTCTACGCACATAACGTAGGTAAGAGGATCACATCCCTGTCCGCCGTACTCCTTAGGAATATTGATTCCCATAAAGCCATATTTCTGCATTTTCTCTACAGTTGCACGTGGGAAAACTTCTGTTTCATCTGTTTCCTGTGCTAATGGTCTGGCTTCATTTACAGCGAAATCTCTGAAAAGGTTTTGAGCCATTTCATGTTTTTTATCCAATGTAAAATCCATTTTGTCAACTTCCTCCTAAAAAAGTTTGATTATTTCTACGTTAAATTACTGAGCATCTACAGGAGTCTTTGTACGATCTGCATTGTATACATAGAATCCCTTACCGCTCTTAACGCCTAAGTTACCACCTCTTACCATCTTACGAAGTAATGGGCAAGCACGATATTTTGAATCGCCTGTTTCTGAATATAATACATCCATAATAGCGAGGCAGATATCAAGACCTACGAAATCACCAAGCTCAAGTGGTCCCATTGGATGATTTGCGCCAAGCTTCATAGCTGCATCGATACCGGCAATATCAGAAACACCTTCCATCTTGATAAATGCAGCTTCATTAATCATTGGAATAAGGATACGGTTTACTACGAAACCAGCTGCTTCATTAACCTGTACAGGTGTTTTACCGATTTCTTCAGAAATCTTCTTGATTGTATCAACAGTCTCAGCAGGTGTATTAACACCGGCGATAACTTCGATAAGCTTCATACGATCTGCAGGATTGAAGAAATGCATTCCTACAAGTGGTCTTGAAAGACCATTTCCGATTTCTGTAATTGAAAGACTTGAAGTATTTGAAGCGAATACGCAACCTTCCTTACAAATCTTATCAAGCTCGGAAAATGTAGTCTTCTTAACTTCCATATTCTCGAAAGCTGCTTCTACTACAAGATCACAATCTGCACAAAGATCTTCCTTTAATCCAGGTGTGATACTGTTAAGAATAGAATCAACCTTCTCCTGTGTAAGTTTACCTTTTTCAACAAGTCTTGCATAACCTTTAGCAATCTTGTCTTTTCCGCCTTCTGCCCATTCCTGCTTAATATCACAGAGAGCAACTTCATAACCGTCAACCATGGCGAATGCCTTAGCAATTCCCTGTCCCATGGTACCTGCGCCGATAACGCCAACCTTCATTGTTAAATCCTCCTCTTATAAATTATTTATAATAAAATAAAATTATTATTTATTCTTGAATGGTTCCTTAACCTTTTCCTTGTTCTTATCAAGGAAGAATTCCATTCCGTAACGCTGATCCTCTGTCTCGAAGCAGTCACCGAAAAGCTTCTCTTCGATTTCAACAGCCTTATCAATGCTAACCTGCATACCTTCGTTAATTGCCTTCTTGCAATTACGAACTGCGATAGGTGCATTCTTAGCGATACCTGCTGCAATCTTCTCTACTGTAGGAATAAGCTCCTCAGCAGGAACAACCTGATTTACAAGACCAATTCTTAAAGCTTCTGCAGCCTTAATATTTCTTGCTCCGTAAATCATCTGCTTAGCCATACCTGTACCAACGGCACGGGCAAGTCTCTGTGTACCGCCAAATCCCGGAGTAATACCAAGACCAACTTCAGGCTGACCAAAGATAGCATTCTCGGCTGCGATTCTAAAATCACATGAAAGTGAGATTTCACAACCACCACCAAGTGCAAAACCATTAACAGCAGCAATTACAGGGATTGGGAAACTTTCAATCTTAAGGAATAAATCATTACCCTTCTTACCGAATGCTTCACCCTCAGCCTTTGTAAGAGTACTCATTTCTCCGATATCTGCACCGGCTACAAATGACTTCTCTCCTGCACCTGTAAGAATAAGACATCTTACTTCATTTACATCTACAGCATCAAATGCTTCGTTTAATTCATCAAGAACCTGGCTGTTTAATGCATTTAAAGCCTTTGGACGATTGATTGTAATAGTTCCAACCTGTCCCTTTACTTCATATGTTACGAATTCCATCTTATTTCTCCTCGTTTATTATTATTTGATTGAGCAAAACAAAATCGATACATTTATAAAAAATGCTTACCGATATATCATAAAAAAACGATAAAACCGCTTGTTTTTAATTTGCTCATAAACACACATTAAAGGCTTTAAATTAAATAAACATCATTTAATTTAAAACCTCCAATGTCAGAATCCTATATTTAATTAGTATTTCTCAACAGCAGTTGCACAACCCATACCGCCACCGATACAAAGTGTAGCAAGACCCTTCTTAGCGTCATCTCTCTTCTGCATCTCATGAAGAAGTGTAACTAAGATACGGCATCCTGAAGCACCAACCGGATGTCCGAGTGCAATAGCACCACCGTTTACATTTACTTTTTCCATGTTGAAGTTTAAGTCACGGGCAACTGCAACTGACTGGGCAGCAAATGCCTCGTTAGCCTCGATTAAATCGAAATCATCAACACTAAGTCCTGTCTTAGCGCAAAGCTTCTTAACAGCAGCTACAGGTCCGATACCCATAACTTCAGGTCTAACACCGCCGAGAGCTCCGCCAACCCAGGTAGCCATAGGCTTAACACCAAGCTCCTTAGCTTTCTCTTCGCTCATAACAACGATTGCAGCAGCACCATCATTAATACCTGATGCGTTACCTGCTGTAACAAGTCCGCCTTCCTTACCTGAACAACATCTTAACTTAGCAAGACTCTCTTCTGTTGTTCCGGCACGAGGACCTTCATCGGTATCAACCATAACTGTATTTCTCTTAACCTTTACTTCTACAGGAACGATTTCATCCTTGAATTTTCCTTCAGCCATAGCCTTTTCGCATTTCTGCTGGCTGTTTGCCGAGAATGCATCGAGCTCTTCTCTTGTAAGACCATACTCATCACAAATATTCTCAGCTGTAATCATCATATGATAATGATTGAATACATCTGTAAGAGCATCATTTACCATTGTATCAATAATCTTACCGTCATTCATACGATATCCGAAACGTGCATTTGGAAGAGCATAAGGAGCCATAGACATGTTCTCACATCCACCTGCAACTACGATATCAGCGTCACCTGATTCTACAAGACGAGCTGCTGTATTTACAGCCTCAAGACCAGAACCACATACTACGTTAAGTGTAACTGCCGGTGTCTCGATAGGAATACCGGCGTTAATAGATACCTGACGAGCAACATTCTGTCCCTGTCCTGCCTGGATTACACATCCAAAATAAAGCATATCTACTGCGTCTGCAGGAACGCCTGCACGTGATAATGCTTCCTTTACTACGATTTCTCCGAGCTTTGCAGCCGGTGTGTTACTAAGTGCTCCACCCATCTTACCGATGGCTGTACGACAAGCACCTGCTAAAACTACTTTGTTTGCCATTTTAAAAATCCTCCTTAGGTATTAATATATGTTTATTGCTCCTTTAAAGCTTAAACGCACTTCTAATATAATATAACAAAGTTATTAAATTATCAAGGACTTTGTTACATTTTTGTTAACTGCGGGTAACCGGCGCTAACCCCTTTGTATTAAAGATTTACGAATAAACTAAAATCTTGTTTTCACAAATATTTCAATAGTGTAAACAATTGTTTATAATTATAATATGAAGGCTAACCCTCGTATTCCTTAACATCCTCAAATAAATCCTGCATATACGGAAGTCCTTTTATCCACAGGCAGAAATCATGCCATTCCTGAAGCTTATGATTCTTCCTTGCCCTGAACATTGCAATAGCATTTTCATAAGAAAATGTACATGTCCTCATCTGATGATACCCCTCCGGAAGCAGCTGAATCAGAGTATACCAAAGCGTCTTATCCTTTGTTTCCACGTACTTAAGTCTCACATCCTCAAGCACCTTGATTAAATCCTCCAAAGCCTTGAGACCTTCCTCTGAAAGGTGATCATGGCTGAAATCATTAAGCTCAAAAGGCTTGCTGTGAATCTTATGCATGGTACTTGTGGAATTAGCCACCGTTCCGACCTTATATGTATCATACTCCTTCCACCAATATATAGGAGCGGTAATATCAACAGAGATAAATATCTGACGGATAAATTTTCTATGATCATTCCCCGCCGTGCAAAGCCTCTTTGCCAAATCGAGATCCTTCTCTCCTAATTTAAATGTACCGTCCGAATCTACATAACTATCGGAGCGGTCCCAGCTGTTAAGAGGATTTCTTGCACCTCTGATAGCATTATTTATATTCATAACCTCTGTTCTCTCGCACTTTATCATTATAAAATCTCCTGTTTATTAATATTTTTAATGTATCCAGCCTGTTTTTCAATATTAAAAGTATATTCATCTGTTTTTACATTCTTAAAATGTATACAGCCCGTTTTAATCAGGTTTTAAAGATTACTCCGGGAAATCCACATAAACATAGAACCCGCGCTCGTTATGCTCAATCTTTTGAACTACGCCGTCCCTGCTTTTAATCCTGTCATTAACCTTCATACATCCTGACATAGCAACGGCAGGCTCAATAATATATGAATAATTAAGGGCTGTTTTCTTTTCACTTACATGAACCTTGTCGCCCTCCTTAACCAGGCCTTCTCTTTCCATTTTAAATTTTATTGTTACCATCTTTTTATGTCACTCCTCAAAATCCTATAAAATTTGTTATAACATTATAAAATCCAAAAGCCGCTCCGGCATAAAAACACATTCGAAAAATCAATGTAAATATATAATAGCCAAAATAATTAAAATTATAGGAAATACAGCCATTATAACAATCGGCAGAGAATGTAAATCCGAAGAAATCAAAATTGCCTCTTCATCTCTTAATTGTATGTAACTTTCATCAGACAACTTTGAATAATATTGATTATATTCGAAATTCTCCGGTTCCATCGAAAGTGCCATACGCGCATTCTCAAGAGCCTCCGAATGTAAATCCAGCCCCAGACAGGCATGTGATTTTAAATAATACCACAAAGCACTTTTATCTTCCGTAATATCCAGCAAATCATTTGCTTCTTTAAAATAATTATTATGTATATTATTGGCAATTGCATTAAGATGCGCACTTGCCCCACCTTCATCAATATTTATCTTAAGGGATGAGCCAAAACCATCGAAATAATTACCATAATTGGTATGATAAAAACCATCACTTTTATTAACTACAATTTCGTCAAAGGCTGTTTGAATATTCATGAATTTTTCATCGGATTCTTCATTACGAGGGTTGTTAATGTTATTATCAGGATGATACCTTTGACAAAGCAACCTGTATGAACGTACCACATCATCTTCATCGGTATTCTGCGAAATACCAAGTACTTTATAAGGATCCATATACTCTCCGATACATTTTTATTTTCTATGCAAAATGTAACCTGCAATAAGTTTGTTGATTATCAAACATTAACTTTTCTTTATAAACTCCGTCTTGCATTTCGGACAGGTAATCATAATCTTACCTTTTCCTCTCGGAACACGTATCTTCACCTTGCAACCGGGACATTTATAAATATGATTTTTTCTTCTGTCCTTAATGATTGCAATTCCTTTACTGAAAAAAGATTTAAAAAAATTATGCATGGAAAGATACTTCTCATTTTCCGCATATCTCTTATAATGATTTTTTGAAAAAATACGAAAATAGGAATATGCAAGTACAATTACAGCAATACCGAATGTTACAAGTATAACAATCTCCTTACCGGACACAAAACCTATGATCATAAGTATCATGGATAAAACCATCAAAAAGTTAGAAAGATGGTCAGCCCCATATCTTCCTTGCATAAAGCTCATAAACTTCTTTTTCAATGTAAACACCCTCTCAATATATCTACGTTTTAACGACCCAATGTTATAAATGCCCTAAAATGAAAATATAATATCATCAAGAGCCAAATCAACGCCTATTAGTATAACATAAATACATAATACGGTCAAAAACAATTTTACAGTAACGTTATCATTTTATTTATCAATATTAACCAATGTTAAAAATCAATAATATAAAACGTTTATTAGTCGGTATTACTTACGCAACACTTACTCTAATCGGATGTAACGCTACATCCTGTATCCCATCAGCATTAACTTTAGG
>JAILOA010000002.1 GCA_024691065.1 Lachnospiraceae bacterium
ATAGGTAATCGGCGTCCATTTGGCATATAAATTTACAGTTCCGTTATTGGTACCGGTTAGATTTACAACTGTAGCAGCATCGCCATAAGCTTTATTTCCGGATGCAGATAATGCCCATCCTGCAAATATATATCCGGTCTTTGTAAATTTATTTGCATTTAATTTTTGACTGACATCGTAGGCGAATGTTTGATTTGACATACTACCTCCGGTGCTACCGTTACCGTTAAACTTAACATTATAAGTATTACTACCCCATTTAGCATACAATGTAATCTTGTCTCCCGCTGCAGAGCCTAAATTCTTTACAGAAGCCTGATTTGCATATTTTACACTTCCGTTTGCAGAGTCAGACCAACCCATAAAAGTGTATCCGGTTTTTGAAAATGCATTCGAAGTTAGTTTTATACTTGTATCATAGGTGGCAGTTATATCACTCATACTGCCTGAACCACCGTTAGCATTAAAACTAATTTTATAGGTTATAGGAGTCCACTTGGCATAGAGAGTTCTATTACCTTCCGTTGTAATCTTAGTATCCTTAGTTACCTTTGTGGATAAGTTTTTGTCAGCATACCATCCTTCAAATGTATACCCGGTTTTCGATGGTATAGGTAAGCTACCGTAGGTTCCGGAATAGGTCACATATTGATTCGGTTGATTTGTTCCCCCGTTTGTCTCAAAATTAACTATATATCTTGCCAGCTGCCACTGAGCATATAGATGAAATAATGAACCGCTTTTTGAAGTTAATTTGCTTACATTTGTATCCGCCTGATACTCTGTACCATTGCCGTTTTCATCCGTATTCCACTTGGTTATAACATATCCTGTTTTCTTTGGGATATATTCATCACCTGTGTTTAAAGATGTTGAACTGAGAAAGAATTCTGTCTCATAAGATATCGATGCTACAATCTGAGTATAGGATTTTCCTGTCTCACTGTTTATAAACTCTCCATTTCCGGAATGTAAAAACAGAAAATATCCTATATTACTTTTATTAAATCTTGCGTATAACACCTGATCTTTAGTTACATTTACAATAGTATCGGAAGTAATTTTCGTTCCTCCCGATAAGCTTGTATACCAACCCAAAAAATAATAACCTGATTTTGTTGGTACAGGAAGGTTTCCGTAAGTTGCACCTTTGAATATTCTTTTACTGAGACACAAACTTGTTCCATCATCCAAATATAAATCCAGATTATAAGATTTTCGAATAGTCCAGGTTGAATATAAATCAAGCACCCCATTAGTTGTAAATCTATATATTTCATTTGTGCTAAGTATTGTAGTTATTCCGTCTCCTCCAAAATACGGACTACCATTTTCGGAAAATGCCCATCCGGAAAATTCATATGTAGGAACATCATTGTACCAACACCAACTTACCTTTGGATTCTCAAAAGTATATTGTCCGTTTGTTACCATAGTAACTGTCTTTATCAAATCATTTGTACCACCGGAATGAAATCTTACTGTAAATGTAATATTATCGTCCGCACTTGCATGCTTCACACCGATCATACTATCCGGTACTATTCCTCCGGTCATGCAAAAACATAAACAAAAAATTAGCATATAAGCTACGACTTTTTTATATTTATAATTAATTACTTTCATAAAACTTCCTTTCATAAATGCCTACATTTTCAGGTTTCGTTTGAGCTTTTTTACTTCGCCCCGTTTCAGAATCGAACTTTACATTATCAAAATATATTTAAAGTCCATATGATTTAACTTTGTTATAAATATTTATTTTACTATTTCAAATTTATCCTTTAGATAATTAAATTTATAAACCTTATCGGATAATATATCCTTTTCCTTTACATATCCGGAATTAATGTATTCTACTAACTTTTTTAAATCCGACTCATTCTTGCCCTTGTCAATCCTCATTGTAATAACCTCATGAATGCTGCTTGGAAACATATAAAAATCATCACGATATATATTTTTAAGCTTCTCAATCACTGACGGATTAAAGACTGCCCCTGCTCCCAATGTATCGTATTTATTGCTGATTACATACATCTGGCTGTCAGCTACCATTTCCAAAAGCTCAATAGGCGGGTCATAAGGTTCATTTTGACATAACATTATTAAAGTATCCTGCATAGTTGTTATTTTAGGAGTCATAATAATATTCTCATTTTTATCGGCAAGCCTATCCAGCTTTTTCACGGTAATGTTCCATCCGGACCAATAATTAATCATTACATCATTAACCATAGTAGTTTTCATTCCACCATCATCAGTACCGAATATTACGTAATAAACCTTGGCAAGATCCAATATTTCTTTATGTGGGATATTCTGTAGAAACTCTTTGTTTTTTTCTTTAGATATCACTTTACTCACTATCCTGTCCTTTAACTTTGGATAGCTTAAATCAATATCCATAGACTCTTCTTTGCCTACATTTTCATTATAATAATTAATAATATAGCTACTGATAGCATCTATACTTTCTCCGTTAGTATATCTTTCAAATAAGCTGTCCAAGCCGAAACTCGGGGCACAAAGTGCATCCTCATCAAATAAAACAAGGGTATTTACAACAACAGAATTATTCTTCAGAACCGAACGCTCAGTCACTTCAACGCCGTCATCAAGCTTTAGATTTATAGAATCAATCAGTGACGTTTTAAAATCAATAAGATCCATAATCGATCTCCCTTCACAAAAATTTAATTAAAAATTTTACCGGCAAAATTTTTGTGTAGTGAGATAATATCAAAAAACACCATATTTATCTATAGAAAAAACTAACAGAAATTGTCTCGGATTATGTTCAAAATGCACAAAAAATTTGAACTGTTTTAGAAAAATTTAAGATTATTTTTGTGAGATTTGTAGAAATTTTTAATTTTTTTTGTGCATATTGTATATAGATTTTTTATCTTCTTCGAGCTGAGCCCTTAATTCATCAACATTTCCGAACTTTTTCTCCGTACGTAGAAATTTTAAAAACTTAACAATTATTTTTTCACCATATATATTTTCATCAAAATTATCAATAAATGTTTCCAAATTCGGATTGTCCCCATCAACAGTAGGACGCATTCCATAATTTGAAATCCCGTAATACTTCCTGTCTTTTACAATAACCTCAGTAAGATAAGCTCCGTAAAAAGGCATAATTTTTTCCTGGGCAACTTTAATATTGGCGGTCGGAAATCCGATGGTACGCCCAAGCTGCTTTCCTCGAACCACTTTCCCCATAACAAAGAAATTGTCACCGAGCATTGCATTTCCCTCTTCCAATGCATTTTCCGTTAAAGCCTCGCGAACTCTTGTACTGCTTATAATTTCGCCATTTTCGGAAAGCTTCTTAATTGCCTTAAAGTAATAATCATTGGGCTCTGATAAAAATTGCAGCAATTCGATATTTCCGTTTCGATTAAAACCAAATCTAAAATCCTCTCCTACAAAAAGTCCCTTTATATTTAATTTATTGATTAAAATCTGCTCAACAAAATCCTCAGCCTTTATACTCTTAAGCTCAGCATTAAATTCGAGAGAAATCACTATATCCACCCCAAGCTCCTCAAGTAAATACAGCTTTTCTTCTTCTGTATATATATTCTTTTTCTTATCCGACTCCATAACCCTGAATGTAAATACCAAAACCTTGGGAGCCTCACAGCCTGCATCGGTCTTATACGCTTTTGCGAATTTTTTTGCTTCATTTATAAGCAGACGATGTCCCTTATGGATACCGTCAAATTTACCGATACAGGTCACTGTCGGAACATTTAATTTTACAAGTTTATTATATACTTCCATACGCTGAACTTCTTTCCTGGAGTTATTTTTATTTCATAAGCTGCATTTTCCGAAAAGCCTTTTACATATATCACAAAAACATCTTTCTCGGCTTATAAAATCCATCCACCTTTTCGTAAATTGCCTTAAACCCGGTGCTGTTATACATTCTTACCAAACCGGAGTCAGTATAAACTTTCTTAGCCGCAAACCCATCTTTATCTTCCGGAGATTCCGCCGAAAAATCCTCTTTAGCTTTTCCCTCCGGAGATTTGGCCGAAAAATCCTCTTTAGCTTTTTCCTCCGGAGATTTGGCCGAAAGCCCCTCCTTAAGCAGCCCCTCGATAAATCCTGCCTCAAACTTATTTCCGTTTAAGAGCACCTTATCATATTCCTCATCTATAAAAACCCTGGGATATTTTTTGAAAATGTAATCTATTGGAATTAAGATTTCATCCAAACGTCCCCCGGCTGCAATTTCCTTAATCTCGCCCAGTTTCAGACTCTTTTCAATATCAAAATCTCCCGACCTTGTCCTTATAAGGCTTTCCATCGCCGCATAGGTATTTAAGGCTTTCCCGATATCTTCGCAAAGGCTTCTGATATATGTTCCCTTCGAACATCCTACTTTCAGGTCAAATGTATTGTCCTCATAATTAAAGTTATATGCCGATATCTCGGAAATATTAACTTTCCTTGCTTTTCTTTCAATTTCCTTACCTTCCCTTGCATATTCATACAATTTTTTACCGTTTATCTTAATTGCCGAATACATAGGAGGTATTTGAGATATTTCACCCAAAAAAGAGGAGACTTTATTTCCTATCTCCTCCGGTGTAAAATTAACATTATTAAAATTTACATTTTTATCTTCATTCAGTATCTTTCCACTCATATCAAGTGTATCGGTCTGAATGCCGAGCTTTACCTTAGCGATATATTCCTTATCCTTATCGGTAAGTAAATCGCAAACCTTGGTAGCCTTTCCGATGCAGACCGGCAATACACCAACCGCATCAGGGTCAAGTGTCCCCGTATGCCCGATTTTACGGGTTTTAAGAACTCCTCTAAGCACCGCTACCACATCATGAGATGTAAAGCCCGCTTCCTTATATACATTTATTATTCCATCCATTGTAAAACCTGTATTTCGGAATTTCCGTTATCATCGATTCCGAGTCTAAAATCCCTGTTTAATTACTGAATCTGCAAGCTGATTTGATTCATAATATTATTAATTACATCATGCAAATCACCGCGCATTGAAAAACCTGCTGCCTTTTTATGTCCGCCGCCCTCGTAATATGTGGCAATCTTACTGACATCAGCATAACGATTCGAGCGAAGGCTTACCTTATATTGCTGATCACCTGTCTCACGGATAAATACAGCGACCTCAACTCCTCTTGTGACTCTGAGCTGCTCAACTATTCCCTCTGTATCTTCTTCCTTTGCACCATATAAACTAAGCATATTCTGAGTAACAGTGGTAATGATACATTTTCCGTCCATCATTAACATACTTTCAAGAAGAGCTCTTCCGAGAAGCTGTGCTTGAATGTAGGTTCTGCCGGAAAGACATCTGTCCGAAATCCACGAATGATCGATACCCTTGCTCATAAGCATTCCGGCTATTTCCATGGTTTCCCTGCAAACAGATTCATACCTGAAACCACCGGAATCGGTTATCATTCCGGTATACAAAGCCTCAGCGATATCCTTATCGATTTCTTTTTCATCCATAAGCTTTGCAATTACCTCACATGCTGAGCTTGCATCAGGCTCGATAATATTTACCTTGCCATAACCGATATTACTTACATGATGATCAACAACTATCGTGGATTTTGCTTCCTTAAAACAGGAAAGCGCATCCCCGAGTCTGTCATGACTGCTGGCATCAACTACTATAAATAAATCCTGAGCCTCGGTTGGCACTACATTTGTAATAATAGTTCTATCCGGATCAAGAAATTCATATACCTCAGGAAGACTCTCTAAATATGCGATAACTTCCTTTTCGGGACAATGCTTCTTAAGGTATCTGTACACTGCTATGGCCGAACCGACACAGTCACCGTCCGGTGCAACATGACCGGCAATCATAATCTTCTGAGCATCCTTAACACACTCTTTTAATTTCATTACTTCACTCATTTTTAATCTATTCTATTCCCTTCAATCATACTCTCACATTGGAAAATGTATGGCAAATGCCACGTACATCTACCTATCTCTCTTCGACAAATGTTTCGCATCCGCCGCTCACACTTTGGAAAATGCCACGTACATCCGCCGCTCTCTCACTGATTATATTCACTCTTCATCATCAGAGTCATCAAATTCTTCATCTTCATCAGAGGAAATATACTCATCGGTATATTCTTCATCGGAATAGATATAATCATCATCCGAATCAAATACATCTTCTTCCTTAATTTTCTCATCCGAAGCCTTTAACTCTTCACTTACCTGTGCTATTCTTGCAGCCATCGCAGCCTCATATTCAAGCGTATCATCAACTACAAATGATAACTCAGGAGTATTTCTCATATTCATATTTTTAGCAAGCTTCCTTCTGATTGCGGGAGCTGCACTCTTTAAACCTTGAGCAGTTTTCTTTCTCTCCTCTTCACTGCCAAAAACACTTACAAAAATCTTAGCAGTATGTAAATCCGGAGAAACATCCGCAGAAAGCACGCTTGTCATCGGATGAATCCTTGGATCATGAATATCTCTCGCAAGAATTCTGCTTATTTCACGCATAACTTCATCATTCATGCGCTCATATTTTACACTTCTTTTTTTCATGAAAACCTCTATTTTACAGTAGTTGAAACCGGTACTAAATCCTAAGCTTGCTACCGTTACATTTATTCAGACTCTTAACCCTAACCTGTGCCCTACAGAAACGGATTATAATCAGCTTGCTGTCGTTACATTTCTACAGACTCTTAACCCTAACCTGTGCCCTACAGAAACGGATTATAATCGGCTTGCTGTCGTTACATTTCTTCAAACTCTTAACTCTTAGCCCTCATAAATCATTCTGTATGCATTAAGTTCTAGGTACCTCAACCATCTTGTAAGCTTCAATTATATCTTCTACCTGAATATCGCTATAATCCTTTACAACTATACCGCATTCATAACCTGTGGCAACTTCCTTAACATCATCCTTGAAACGCTTAAGTGACTGAAGCTCGCCTTCAAATACAAGTTCTCCGCCACGAAGAATCCTGATCTTGGAACCTCTCTCAACCTTACCGTCAAGAACGTATGAACCGGCAATAACACCGATACCGCTTGCCTTAAATGTCTGTCTAACCTCTAAGTGAGCAATTACCTGCTCCTCATATTCAGGATCAAGCATACCCTTCATAGCAGCCTCGATATCCTCAATAGCATCGTAGATGACCCTGTAAAGACGTACGTCAACCTTCTCGCGCTCTGCTGTTTCCTTGGCTGTATTATCAGGACGAACGTTAAATCCGATGATAATAGCATTTGATGCACTTGCGAGATCTACGTCGGATTCATTGATTGCACCAACACCGGCATGGATAACACGTACCTGAACCTCTTCATTTGAAAGCTTAAGTAAACTCTGCTTAACGGCCTCAACAGAACCCTGCACATCAGCCTTAACAATAAGATCAAGCTCTTTGATTTCACCGGCCTTAATCTGATCAAACAATCCATCGAGAGTAAGCTTACTCTTGGTATCACCGATAAGCTTCTCGCGGCTTTCGCTTACAAATGTAGCGGCAATGTTCTTAGCTTCCTTATCGGAATCAACAGCCATAAAGATTTCACCGGCTGCAGGAACATCATGAAGACCGATAATCTCTACAGGCATTGAAGGAGTTGCTTCCTTAACTCTCTGCCCTAAATCATCTGTCATCGCACGAACCTTACCATAAGCAGAACCTACGGCAATATTATCACCGATATGGAGTGTACCCTTTTGTACAAGAACCGTAGCAACAGGACCACGTCCCTTATCTAGCTGTGCCTCGATAACGACACCACGTGCATTTCTGTTAGGATTAGCCTTTAATTCCATAACCTCGGAAGTAAGGATAATCATTTCAAGAAGGTTTTCAATACCTTCCTTTGTATGTGCGGAAACCGGTGCAAATACTGTGCTTCCGCCCCAATCCTCGGCAACAAGCTCATATTCCATAAGTTCCTGCTTAACGCGCTCAATATTTGCGCTTGGTTTATCAATCTTATTAACGGCTACAATAATCTCAACTCCTGCAGCCTTAGCATGGTTAATAGCTTCAATAGTCTGAGGCATAACACCATCATCAGCGGCAACTACAAGTACTGCGATATCGGTCGCTTCAGCACCACGCATTCTCATCGCTGTAAATGCTTCATGTCCCGGAGTATCAAGGAATGTAATCTTCTGTCCGTTGATTTCTGTCACATAAGCACCGATATGCTGTGTGATACCACCTGCTTCACGTGATGTAACATGTGTTTCACGAATTGCATCAAGAAGTGATGTTTTACCATGGTCAACGTGACCCATAACGCAGACAACCGGTGGACGTTGCATCATAAGGCTTTCATCCTCATCCTCTTCCTTAAGGAGTTCAGCAATAGCATCAACCTTTTCTTCCATCTCTGCAATTACATTGTATTCCAATGCAATTCTCTCAGCTTCTTCAAACTCTATCTGCTGATTAACTGTATATACATTACCCTTTAAAAATTGTCCTTTAATAATATCAGAAGCCTTTACCTTAAGAGCAGTAGCAAGCTCACCGATTGACATAACCTCAGGAAGCTTGATTTCCTTAATAGTATCCTCCGGCTCCTCTTTCTTTGCAACAGGCATCTGGAATGCACCTGCTGTCTTTCCTTGTTTCTTAGGCTTTCTAGGCTTAACTCCATCCGGATACAATGGATTAAAGTCATTCATCTTGTTACGGTTGTAACCGCCCTTATTATTTCTTTCCTGCTTCTTCTCTTTTTCCTTCTTACGTCTGTCTGTCTTTCTGGACTGAGCAGGAGCTATCTCTGATACGAAGCTTCTGTCGCCTCTATCCTTCTTATCTCTCCTGTCATCTCTTCTATCATTTCTGTCATTTCTATTATCGTTTCTGTTGTCTCTTCCTCTGTTATCACGATTGTCTCTAGGGCCTCTGTTATCTCTTGAGTCTCTGTTGTCCCTGTTATCTCTGTTGTCTCTGTTCTTAAAGCCCTGTCTGTCGCCTCTGTTATCGTTTCTGTTATCTCTGTTTCCTTGTCTGTTATCCTTGTTACCCTGTCTGTTATCTCTATTATCCCTGTTTCCTTGTCTGTTATCTCTGTTACCCTGTCTGTCACCTGAATTATTATCATTATTTCTGGATCTGTTATCAGGTCTGTTGCGTCTTTCGGAATCTTTCTGAGGCTTATCGTTCTTTACTTCCTCTTTTTTAGGTTTGTTATCGACTACCTCTGCCTGCTTAGGTTCATTATCAGGCTTTTCTTCCTTCTTAACCTCCGGCTTAGTCTCTTCAACCTTCTTAACCTCCGGTTTTTCCGGCTTTTCTCCCTTAACAGGTTCTTTTTCTGCCGGCTTAACTACTTCTTCAACCTGTTCCTTCACAGCTTTCTCAGGCTTAACAGGCTTTTCTTCCTTAACTTCTTTAGTCTTTTCTTCTTTTATTTCCGAAGCCTTCTTCTCTTCTTCTACTTTTTTAACATCTGCCTTATCTTCCTTTGAAGCCTTTGCAGCAGACCTGGCAGACTTATTCTCTTTTACTTCTTCCTTAGCGGTTGAAGTATCTTTTTCTTCGGCCTTACTCTCTTCAGTCTGGGAGGTCTTGGTCTTGGATTTTGTGGATTTAGTTGTTTTTGTCTTCTTTTTAGGCGCTACTTCCACCTTACCTACTTCAAAATCCTGATGATTTTCAAGATTTTTAAAGTAATCAAGCAAAAATTTGATAGCATCATCCTCAATGTTGTTCTGCACAGATCTTACTTCCGGAAATCCATGATCATTCAATAATTTAATTATATCCTTATTACCGATATTAGGAAATTTTCCCTGCAAACTTCTTGTTATTTCATAAATCTTCATCTTAGTCATAAACTTTTAATTGACCTCCTACTAACTAAAGATTGTTAAGGACTAACTGGGCAAGCCCTTTATCCGTTATACAAATTGATGCCCTGAACTCTTTACCCAAGAGCTTTCCAAGTTCTTCTTTGTTTTTATATTCTACATATGGGACCTTGTAATAATCACATGAATTTTTAAATCTCTTCTTGGTATTATCACTGGCATCCTCTGCAACTATTACCACAAATGCATTTCCAAATCGAATGCTTTCAAGCGTCATATCTTCGCCACTCTTTAAAAGTCCTGCCCGCTTGGCTAAACAAATTGCCCCATCGATTTTTTTATAATTAGCACTCAAATAAATCACCCTCCCTTAAATGCCTCAATAAGCTTCTGATAAACTTCCTCAGGCACCTTGGTTTTCAAAGATTTATCAAGTGTTCTTCTCTTGTAAGATTCTTCCAAACATTCTAAATTCTTACATAAATATACTCCGCGGCCGTTTTTCTTGCCTGTAATATCAACCTCTATCTCACCGTCCGGAGTTCTTATCACTCTAAACATTTCATTCTTAGGCTTTCTTTCCCTGCATCCTGCACACTGCCTAAGCACTTCTTTCTTTTGATTCATAAAACCTCTTTATATATTAGAAATTAAGCAAACCACTCTCTGACTTAATGTCAATAGTATATCCGGTAAGCTTAGCTGCAAGACGTGCATTCTGTCCTTCCTTACCGATTGCGAGTGAAAGCTGGTCATCCGGAACAAGAACCTCTGCGTGCTTCTCATCCACATCAACATCCACGGTGATAACACTTGCCGGGCTCAATGCATTTTCAATAAGAATTGCCGGTATATCGGACCATACAATTATATCAATCTTCTCGCCTTTAAGTTCCTCAACAACTGCATTTACTCTGCATCCGTTAACACCGACACAGGCACCTACAGGATCGATATTAGGAATCTTTGTATAAACAGCTATCTTAGTACGGCTTCCTGCCTCTCTTGCTATCTTCATAATTTCAACCGAACCATCCTGAAGCTCTGTAACTTCTTCCTCAAAAAGGCCTCTGACTAAATCCGGATGTGTTCTGGAAACAATAACCTTAGGATCTCTCTGGGTTTTCTTAACATCCACAACATAAACCTTAACTCTGTCTGTAGGACGGAAACGCTCGGTAGGAACCTGTTCCTTCTCAACTAAAGTTGTATCAAGCTTGCCAAGATTCAACTGAATCTTATTACCGTTGTAACGCTGAACGATACCTGTTATGACATGATGCTGTCTCTCTTTAAAGAAATCATAAGCAACCTGTCTTTCCTGCTGTCTGATAGTCTGAACTATTGTCTGCTTTGCATTCTGTGCAGCTATACGTCCGAAATTCTTAGGTGTAACCTCGTGTGTAAGTACTGTTCCGACTTCTACGTCCGGACCATACTTTAATTTAGCTTCGGTAATACCGATTTCCTTAGCTTCATCGAACCATTCAGCATCCTCAACGATTGTAACATCAGCAAAAACCTTGATTTCTCCGGTTTTCTTATCAATCTGAACTCTGATATTCTCGCTGCTTCCAAACTGACTCTTACATGCATTCTTAAGTGAATCTTCAACTGCCTTAAGCATTACATCCTTGTCAATCTGCATTTCTTTTTCAATAGCTGCTAAAGCATTAATAAGCTCTTTTCCATCGCTATTTACATTACTCTTGGTTTTTTTTGTTGCCATTTGAAAAAACCCTCCATTTATATTTTAAAAATCAATTGCCATTCTAACTACAGAAATATCTGAACGTAGAATTTTCATATCTTCGGTTGATGTCTTAACAGTAAGCGAATCATCATCGAAACTCAGTAATTCGCCTGTAACCATTTTAGTTGTTATCGGTTTCTTTCTGCCGGTATCCACCTTGATACTCTTGTAAAGATGTACATCCACAAGGCTTCCGACCGCTTTCTCAAAGTCCTTATCCTTCTTTAGCTTCCTGTCAATTCCCGGTGATGAAACCTCCAAAATATAGGATTCGGAAATAAAATCCTCTTTATCCAAAATATCACTCAAGGCTCTGTTCACAAGCTCACAATCATTTAAGGTGATTCCACCTTCCTTATCAATGTATGCCCGCAAATGCCATGTTCCGGCTTCCTTCACGTATTCCATATCATAAAGCTCAAACTTATTTTCCTCCAAAAGCGGAAGAATCAAGGTTTCAGCCCTTGACAGGATTCCCTTTGCATCTGTCATAATTACCTCATTTGTTTTTAAACATAAATAAAGTGGACTTGCACAGTCCACTCTAGTATCAATATCAACTTATAAAGCATAGCACTAAAAGCGCCGAAAATCAAGGACTTTTTTAATTTTTTCTAAATTCCTTCAATTCCAGACCCTCATTATCCTCTAAAACCATGCGGATCATCCAGTCATTTACAAATAAAAGAAGCGGATTTCCCTTCATGTCTTTAACAGCCTTAACGTTATTCATACGCCTTAATTTGCCCGGATCTGTTGACGGATCGCCTATCCAACGGATGAACTGGTATGGAAGCGGCTCTAATCTGATCTCGCAACCGTATTCATTCTCCAGTCTGTACTTAAGCACATCGAACTGGAGCACACCGACAACACCAACTATAATCTCGCTCATTCCGAGATTATAATCCTCAAATATCTGAATTGCACCTTCCTGCGCAATCTGTGTTATACCCTTTATAAACTGCTTTCTCTTCATAGAATTAAGCGAAACCAGTCTTGAAAAATGTTCCGGCGCAAATGTAGGAATTCCCTCATAAGCAAACTTATTACCAGGTGCTGTTAATGTATCGCCGATTGAGAAAATACCCGGGTCAAATACACCGACAACGTCTCCTGCATACGCCTCATTTATAATACTTCTCTCCTGAGCCATAATTGTCTGCGGCTGCGAAAGCTTGAGCCTTCTCTGTGACTGGACATGGTAAACATCCTTGTCGGCATCAAACTTTCCGGAGCATATTCTCATAAATGCAATTCTATCCCTGTGAGCCTTATTCATATTTGCCTGAATCTTGAATATGAATCCCGAAAATGGAGCGGTCACCGGATCAATTACGCCTTCATCCGACTCACGCGCAAGCGGATGTGTAGTCATACTGAGGAAATATTTTAAGAATATCTCAACACCAAAGGTATTCAGGGCCGAACCGAAAAATACAGGCGACAGATTACCGTTCTGCACTGCATTTAAATCAAACTCATTTCCTGCCTCATCGAGAAGCTCTATCTCTTCAAGAAGCTGTTCATACAATGTATCGCCCGCCAAGGCTTTAAGCTCATCCGACTCCACATCATAATCAACTTCTTTAGCTTCCTTTGCACCACCTACTGCAGTCTGTGTAAAGGTTCTTACGGTCTTTGCCTTTCTGTCGTAAATACCCTTAAAATCCTTACCGGAACCGATAGGCCAGTTAATAGGACAGGTCTGGATTCCAAGCACGGACTCGATGTCGCTTAAAAGCTCGAAGGAATCTCTCGCATCGCGGTCCATTTTATTTATAAATGTAAAAATCGGGATGTGGCGCATAACGCATACCTTGAAAAGCTTTATGGTCTGCGCCTCGACACCCTTTGAAGCGTCGATTACCATCACCGCGGAATCAGCCGCCATAAGTGTTCTGTATGTATCCTCCGAAAAGTCCTGATGCCCCGGGGTATCCAGGATGTTAATGCAGTAATCGTCATACTCAAACTGAAGCACTGATGAAGTTACGGAAATACCTCTTTCCTTCTCGATATCCATCCAGTCTGATACTGCATATTTTGAATTTGCCTTTCCCTTTACGCTTCCGGCAGTATTTATCGCACCACCATAAAGCAGGAACTTCTCTGTAAGTGTTGTCTTTCCGGCATCCGGGTGCGAAATAATCGCAAAAGTGCGTCGTCTGTTAATTTCTTTCTCTAAATCCATTGTTTCCTCTAAATCATTATATTTCTTTAAATTTTTTATATTTATCTTATAATCAAGATATTTAATTATTTGACTTTAAATCAAAGCTCTGATTATGTTTTTCACCGTCTGTAAATTATTTTGTATAAGACTAAATCATTTTTTTCGTCTGTAAATTACATTGTTACAGTTTCCCGCTTTAATTCTTTTTAAATTTTAAGCTCGTTTGCATCCGCTTTGATTCTTTGTAAATTTAAGCTCGTTTACATCTGCTTTAAATATTCTTTATATCCGATTTCTCCAAGCTTCTCATTCTTTGCCTGAACCTGATTTTTTAAATCCTCCTTGAATTTAACAAGCTTAGCCTTAAGCTCTTCATCAGATACAGCAAGAATCTTAGCTGCGAGAATCGCTGCATTCTTTGCACCGTCAATTGCAACTGTTGCAACAGGAATTCCCGATGGCATCTGTACAATTGAATAAAGTGAATCCACACCGCCAACTGACTTTGTATGAATAGGAATACCGATTACAGGTAAATCAAAGATTGCCGCACACATACCAGGAAGATGCGCTGCACCGCCTGCACCGGCAATTATAACCTTGATTCCTCTTTCTTCAGCAGTCTTAGCATAGTCAACAAATACATCAACCTCTCTATGCGCTGAAATTACATTTACTTCATAATCAATACCAAACTCTTCAAGCTGATCCATTGCCTTTGCCATAACCGGCATATCTGAATCACTACCCATTAAAATACCTACTGTTGCCATGATAAAACCCTCCTGATTTTGTTTTTTATTTAAATGTAACGGCCTTTGTAACTTGCCCTTCCGGTCCTTGCAAAATAGTCCTTTTTACTTGCCCTTCCGGTCCTTGCAAATCACCTTTTATAATTTACCCGACCCGCTACATTTTACATCTTTTTAAAATTAATTTCCGGATTAGCATAGCATCCTCTCTGCACACAAATCCCCTTTTATTAGGTTTCATGCAGATTAGTAACATCCGAAAAGCAACAAATGAATAATATCACATCAATTTTAGCTAGTCAACACGGAATGTATGTGAAGCCCTGTTTGCTTCACTTCGACAAAATATTCCATACAGTAAATCTGTGTACTTATATAACTCCGTTAAAACACTCCATACTTTAAACCCATATACTTACATCACTCCAGCAAAAACTGCTCCATACAATAATTACTGATATCAAGCCCCTTATCTGTCAGATAAATCTGTCCGCTCTCCCTGTCAAAAACCATCAATCCATTTTCCGTAAGGTGTTTAAGGCTCTCCGCGTAAACCTCCGTCACGTCCCGGTTAAAGCGCATCTTAAAATCAAACGCATTGACACCGGCAATTTTCCTTAACCCCAGGAAAAAGAACTCCTCCATTTCTTCCTTTGCGGAAATGTAACTGACTTCCTGATAGTGTTTCGAAAATAATTCATCCGGGTCAGCCCCTTCGATATCATCAATATACTTAAAATACTCTTCAAAATCCGATGGATTCTTATATCGTACCCCTTTAAAATACGAACTCGACCCTAAGCCAACACCGATATACTCGCCACCGCTCCAATAAACCATATTATGCTTACATTCATAACCGCTTTTAGCATAATTTGATATCTCATACCGCGAATATCCCTTTTCTTTAAGGTATTTCCCGGTATAATCATACATTTTGCGGTCCATATCCTCATCGGCTATATTAAGCTTTCCGTTCTGCCAAAGCTCATAAAATGGTGTTCCCGGCTCGACAATTAAGCTATAAGCAGAAACATGCTCAGGTGACAGCGCAACAATCTTATCCAGGCTTTCGGCAAGGCTCTCCAAGGTTTGGTTCGGAATATTCGACATCAAATCCACATTGATATTCTGTATGCCCTCATTACGAAACAATTCATAGGTCCTAAGGAAATCCTCAAACCGATGAATACGCCCGAGTTCCTTAAGCTCCGAATCTATCGCAGACTGACAGCCGATGCTAATCCTGTTAATCCCCGTATCCTTTAAAATGTTACGCCACAGGAGATTCTTTAAATCATCATCTCCATCAACCGGAATGTACGATGCCTTAGCATAATCCCTATCGGAATTTATTCTCCGGTCAAGAATTGTTCTCCCTTTAGGTGATGGTATCAAATCAAAATGTAATTTACTCTCAACTACCGTCCCGGGA
>JAILOA010000026.1 GCA_024691065.1 Lachnospiraceae bacterium
TAAAGAGCGTATTTTAAGCCTTAGAGCTATCTCAAAAGCAAGTCCATTAGATGATGTGATAGCTGTAAAAAAGGACAAGATGCAGCTTAAGGATGATAAAATAGCCACTCTGCGAATGCAGGTCAAGAAGCTAGAGGAAGACAAAGAGAAACTTATTATACAGTTGGTCGATTATGAAGAACTTAAATCTGAAAATGAACGACTAAAGAAACAGTTAGAAAGGAGGACGTAGTAGACAGTATTGTGTGTATTAGAAGTCAACAATGGCTAATTTATGCGACTTTTATACTTATAATACAGTCTGCTACTAAAAATAAATCATGGATGATTATGAGTATTTACTTGATATAAACAAGAATCTACAATAGTAGAATGAAATGACGTTAACGTAGTTTAGATTGATAAAGTGAAAGGATTAGATATGAAGGCGGTAATTTTGGAAGGTGATGCTGTAAATCCCGGAGATATAAGTTGGGAGCCTGTTACAGAGATTTGTTCTACAACTGTGTTCCGTAATACGACAGAAGTAGAAAAGTGGGAGAGACTTACTGGAGCTGATGCTGTTTTTGTAAATAAGGTGAAAATCGATGAAGAGGTTTTTGAAAAGTTCCCTCAAGTCAAATATGTAGGAGTATGCGCAACAGGATATAATGTGATTGATCTTGAAGCAGCAAAAAGACACGGTGTTACCGTGACATACGTGCCTGCATACTCAACACCTGCAGTTGTACAGCATACATGGGGACTTATTTTGGAGCTTGCATGTAAGATAAAAGAGCACGATGATAGCGTAAAGAGGGGGGATTGGATAAAATCCGATACATTTACATATTGGTTATCTCCTATTATAGAGTTGGAAAATAAAACCATCGGTATCTATGGTTATGGAAATATAGGTAGAAGAGTGGCTGAAATAGCCTTAAGTTTTGGGATGAAAGTACTTGTTTGTACTAAGCATCCGGAGAAATATAAAGATTCGGTTCCTTCCATAGAATTTGTATCCTCAGAAGACTTATTCAAAAAGTCTGATATTATAAGCCTTCATGCACCGTTAACCACTGAGACTGAGGGTATAATTAATGAAGATACATTGCAGTTATGTAAGGATGGTGTTCTTATTATAAATGTAGCAAGAGGGGGACTTGTTAATGAGGAAGCTTTATACGATGCTTTGAATAACGGTAAGGTTGGTGGAGCGGCAGTTGATGTAATATCGGAAGAACCTATGAGAGAGGGTAATCCCCTGTTAAAAGCTTCGAATATAATAATTACACCTCATATAGCATGGGCAAGCAAGGAAGCCAGGGAAAGGCTTGTGGCACAGGTGGCTGAAAACTTTAAGTGTTTTATAGAAGGAAGTCCGATAAATATCGCTGAGTAGATATTCTAAATTATAGGGGATGCATAAAAATCTTTTTTATCTATAAAAGATAGTTATTTAAAGCAGTAAAAGTCATGTAGATACAATTCAATTTATTTTATAAATCTTCTATAAGAAAAAGCTCATAAAGAAATAAAGAAAATAGCAAGAAAATTGGAAGAAAATTGGAAGAAAATCGGTAGAAAAAAATAGAAACAGAAGTAAATTAATATGAAATAATTAACAAAAAATGACAAAAACAAAATACAGAGAAAAGTCGATAAATAAAGGGTTTTAATGATATTCAATCAAAAGAAATATTACGAATTCCTTAAGAATTGGCAATTTTAAAAAAAATAGCTTTACATTTTTTGAAAAATATGTAAAATGAGTCTGTACAAAGTGCAGTACGGGTTATAGTGCATTTCGGTGATTTGCACATCAGTTCCGGGAGTAGGTCCTAAGGTTTGGAGCTCCTTTGAACTTACTCTACATAGCTTGTACGGCACAAATAATTCTATTTTTTAATATATTAAAAAGGAGGAAGTTAGTAATGAGATTTACTAAGAACATGAGAAAAGCTATGTCAGCTTTACTCGCAGCAGCAATGGTTATTTCCGGCGTTAGCGTACAGAATGCCAAGGCAGAAACAGCTGAAGGCGGAACAGAAGAAGCAACAGTTGAGTATGAGTACACTAGTGTATGGACAGGTACATATGTTGGTGGTGGTACAGCAGCAACAACCGAATCAGGTAATGGTCTTGATGTATGGGGTGGTTATTGTACAGGTTTTGATTTAGCAGAAGATGCAGAGGTAGTAAAAGCTACCGGTAATTTTACTT
>JAILOA010000047.1 GCA_024691065.1 Lachnospiraceae bacterium
ACCTGAACTAACATGGCAACCGGTCTTGCCTCTAAACCATTCTTAAGATTTACCGTAACACTTTTTGTAATCATTTTATTCTTCCCTCTCTAAAAAATATTTTTGAATGTAGTCAAAATATTTTTATCATAGCCTTATCACAGGCCATTCTTTCCTCATTGAATATAATGTTTTCTTTATTAGTATCAATCATAATATACTCTGTCGCTTTTTCTCAAATGTTCTTAATAGCCATCTCCCAAAATACTACTCTCCGTCATTTGAGTTTTTGATTTGTGTTTTTGGAACCGGCTGATATTATCTCCCAAAATACTACTCTCCGGAGGCCAATTTTGAAATCTTTCTAAGCCTATGATTTATGCCCGACCGACTGATATTACCTCCTGACAATGCAGCTAACTCTGTTAAACTCGCATCCGGATTATCAAGTCTCAGATATGCCACCTCCTGAATCTCCGGTGACAAACTGCCAAACTCCCCTCTTTCTATAAGAGTATTGATATCCTCAATCTGCTTTCTCGCTGCATTTACGGTTTTATCAATATTAGCGGTCTCGCAATTAACCTGCCTGTTCACATTATTCCTTAGACCCTTCATAATACGAACATTTTCAAGCTCCATCATGGATTTTCCGGCGCCCAATATGCTCAAAAACTCTGAAATCTTCTCGGCATCCTTTATATAAATCACCTTGTTGCCTTTTCTTTCGACCGTACGAAGATCCAATGAAAATGCATCAAATGCGTATTTAATAAGAGAAACCATTTCTTCATCCGGTACATTTAGCTCCAAATGATAAGATTTTTCGGGGTTTGTTACCGAACCTGAAGTTAAAAAGATTCCCGCAAGGAATGCTCTCTTACAACAAGTACTGGTAAGCAACTTCTTCCAGCTGTGTTTTTCTTCATATAGAAGCTTCCCCTCTGTACTCTCAAGCTTCAAAGCACCGATAAGTCTTTCTACATTATTATCAATACTTATCACATAACTTCTTCTGGTGCTGTGTGGCATGTGACTCACCACACTCACTTCAGACTTAACATTAAAAAGCCTATTCAATAAAATATAAGATTTTTTAGCAACTGTCAAGCTTTCTGTTTGAAATATAAAAAAATATTTTTCATCAGAGCTTTTAAAAATCCTCGCATTTTGAGCGATAAGCGCAAGTAATTCCGCTGTTTGACAGTGTCTAGACTTTGGAATCTGCCCCGCTATCTCTGAACGAATATTTGAAGTGAAGGACATATGCACCCCTCCTGTAAGACAATTAACTATTTTTTTAGAGTTATCTTTTCTTATTATTTACTTAATTACAATTTATAATCCGGAGTTCCCATTTTATTTTTTACAATCATAATTTCATAGGCAACGCTCCCGGATATCCGTAACAATCATGGTTTCATAGGCAACGCTCCCGGATTTCCGTAACAATCATGGTTTCATAGGCAACGCTCCCGGATCTTGTTTTTCGGGCTACATACACTACCTTGCAATGTCCACATGCTCCACCTTTACGGTATAAGGGAGCTGCTCCATATGCCTGGCCAATTCATTTGCAAATGTAACCGACCTGTGTTTTCCTCCCGTGCACCCAAATGCAATCACCAGGGAGGTTTTTCCTTCATTTATATAATTAGGAATCAAAAATTCCACCATCTCGAAAAGCTTAAGTTCAAACTGCTTAGCAACCTCCGATGCCATAACGAAATCCGATACCGGCTTATCATTTCCCGTAAGGCGCTTAAGTTCCGGCTCGTAAAACGGATTCGGAAGGAAACGAACATCAAATACCAGGTCGGCATCCTTAGGAATTCCATATTTAAAACCAAATGATAAAATAGTCACAAAGAAATCATTATCATCCCCATCCTCACGGAATATTTTCTTAACTTCCTTCTTTAAATCCCGAACCAACATATCGGTTGTATCAACTATGTAATCGGCATTTTCCTTTATAAATTCTATAACGCTTCTTTCCTCTTCGATTCCTCTGTCGATTCTTCCCTTCTGGGAAAGCGGATGATTTCTTCTGGTCTCCTTGAAACGCCGAAGTAAAGTTTCATCCTTCGCATCCATAAATAGAATTTCAAAACGATATCCGTCCTCCTTCAGGGAATTCAATATACCGTTTAACTCTTTTAAACCATCACGATTACGGATGTCAATTCCAAGTGCAACCTTATCAATGCTTTCATTATTGATAAAAGTTTTTGTGAGAGTAGGTATAAGTTCAACCGGAATATTATCAACGCAAAAATATCCCATGTCTTCAAGTTGCCTGATTACGGTACTTTTTCCCGCACCGCTCATGCCTGTTACTATAACATTTCTCATATTACCCTCCTTTGAAATTCATTATTTACCCTATTAAAATGTATCGTCCACCACCACCTATTATTTATGTAACATCCGGATTACTCCATACAAAACCGAATCCGAAGAAATTTGAACTTATCCGACTATCAATGGCTCCATCTCGAGTAGCACTCCCTTTTCAGCCTGAACCTTATCCTGTACAATTTTAACAAGCTTTAGTGCATCCTCGCATGTACCATTTCCAACATTTATCATAAATCCGGCATGCTTTTCGGAAATCATCATATCTCCGACCCTCTCGCCTTTAAGGCCACATTCTTCAATCATTTGAGCCGCATATCCGTTTACCGGTCTCTTAAATGTAGAGCCACAGCTGGGATACTCCAGCGGTTGCTTATCCCTTCTCTTTTGATTGAGCTCCTTAATCCTGGCTGTTATCTCTTCTTTATTTCCTTTATTCATACCAAAAAGCGCTTCCACTACAAAGTACCCCTCATCCTGAACGGCACTGCCTCTGTAGCGAAGCTTAAGATCAGCCGCTGCAATAACCTTAAATTCACCGTCCGAGGTAAGGACCTTTGCGGCAATTATTGAATCCTTGATTTCACCGCCGTATGCTCCTGCATTCATAAATACAGCGCCACCGACAGTTCCCGGAATTCCACCCGCAAACTCAAGTCCGCTTAATGAAAGAGCTGTAGCCTGATTCACAAGATTAGCAAGCCTTATACCTGCACCGGCAAAACAATAATAATCAAACAAAGAATCTTCTATATCAGTATATTCCTTTTCGGAAAGCTTATCTGTAATTTCATTCCCGGGATAAAATTCCACACTTGCAATCTGAGACTCTTTGGAATCAGTGCAAATAATCACACCATCATATCCCTCATCCCTAAAAATTATATTGCTTCCGTTCCCTATAAGCATAAATCTGACAGCCTCATCATTACATAATTTAACAATTTTCGAAAGCTCATCAAATGATTTTACATTTACAAAATACTTTGCCGCACCTCCGATTTTCATCGTTGAATGACGGCTTAAAATCTCATTTTCCTTAACGAAATCTTCACCGGCAATATCAACCAATTTATCGTAAAAACTCATATGTTTAGATTACATCCTTTCCATTCCGACAAGGGAGATTCTTTTCTTAATGTCAAATATTTACCTCACGCTGTCGGTTACTTTTTTCATTAATTTTATTTTTTACATACTGCAAGTTACCTTTTTACCGGTCAATTATTTCACTACCGGTTACTTTTACATCCGGTCAAATATTCTCACCGGACCGGAAACATTTTAATTTATTAATCAATACTCATCATATATCAATTTCATAATAATATACATAAGTTTTTATTAAAGTAAACGATTAAGTGAAAAAACTAATGTAAAAAAAATTATATTTTTACTCTATTCAAGCAAAAAATATTATGATATTATACATCACAGATAAATGATTATCACTTAACTTTAGTTTTTACTAAACGAACAGATACTTAATTTTTTTATGCAGTGTTTATTATAACGAGAAAATGTTTTTCTTTCAAGATTGAATTGAATATTCTTTAGGAATGATAATTTTTCTTAAAAATGTACTAATTTGTTCAAAGTTTTTTCACAATTAGCATTTATAATGAACACATCACATTGAAAAAGACATAATTTTTTTATTTAGGCTCACTGATTTTCAATGTTTTTATTTTGATAACAAGTATTTTTTGATAGATTCTTTTTCATTTTTTCATTTATCGAGCCGGTTCTGTGAACTCCCTCATAGTCCGGTTCACTCCTTTCTTAACAAAGGTCCCAATGGATTTATTCCATTGGGATTTTTGTTTTGTGTCCAAATAAACGGACTTAATTAAATATATATAAAAATAACCCTTCTATTTACTTTATACTATAAGGTAAAACGCTCATTGCAAAAATAAAAATGTATTAATTTATATATTATAAATGAGCAAAAATAATAGGAGGGTTTATAATTATGAAATCAAAAGAACATGAAAACATTTCCGAAACAGAAAACAAAATATCAGAAAACAAAGATGATATTTTTATGAGAAAAATCGGAAATAACATACGCAATGTAAGAAAGGCAAAATTCATTACGGCAGAGTATTTGGCTAAAGAATTATCAATCAAAGTATCTACATTGTACTCCATCGAAGAAGGCAGACTCCTGCCGGATCTGCAGTTATTCTCATACATTTCTGATAATCTGGATGTAAGTGCCGATTATCTTCTAAGCAATATTAATTTCTATACTCTTGAACATAAACTTGAAATATATTTTAAAATAATAAATAATATGGAAGATTATAAAAAAGAAAGAGTAATAACATTTTTAGATGCAATAATAGAGGAATTGGAATTATCTATCTAACTCATCCGGAGCTTGTATCCCGACCAAGTATGGTTATTCATAATCCATTGTCCCCATCGGAGCTTAGAAGTGTGAGATTTTCTCCGACTGAGCAATGAAAAACTCACCATATTTATTAACTTCTGCTTCAAATCAATCGAAGATAAAAACTTGAAAAGCATTAAAATCCCCGGGTAATTAAAGCATTTTGAAATTACCCGGGGAATTTATATAGGTCAGTTGTATTAATCTTATTAATCTTATTTAATCTTATTTAATCTTATTTAATCCTCATTGTCTTCTTAAATCCGACCTTGGCCTTGAAAAGTTTCTTATAGGCAACCTTCTTCTTTTTCGGACATTTAATTACAGCCTTCGCATTTATTCCCTTAATTGCATTTTTTCCGACTTTCTTTAATACACTTGATTGAATTTGAATATTCTTTAATGCCTTACAGCCCTTAAATGTATTTGCGCCGATTACAGTGATATTTTTACCTATTACAACCTTCTTTAATTTCTTATTTCCGGCAAAGGCCTTAGCTGCAATACTTGTAACTTTGTATGTAGCGGTTGTGCTTCCCTCCTGAACCTGAATTGTTGCAGGAATCTTAAGTACAGTACCGTTTGCATCGCTTCCTGTTATTTGAACCTCTTTCTTTGAAGAATCTGTTATCTTGTAAGATGCATTGTTCACAGTAACTATATCAGAAGCAGGTGCTACGGTTGCACCGGCTGTTGCGGTTGTTGGCTTTGCCGCTGCAGGAGCAGCTGATGCGGTAACTGCAGGTGCTGTTGTTGTGGCAGGTGTAACATTTTCAGCCGGTACTGTACTTTCTGCAGGTGCAGTGCTCTCGGCAGGTTCTTCACTTTCTGCAGGTACACCACTCTCAGCAGGAACAAATGTTACCTCAGGCTCGTCTCTTGTTTCGCCCAAAGCCTCTCCCAATACACCAATCGAATCCACTACAAGTCTTCCGTCGATAAGCTCTATCGTAACTTCATGCTCACCGTACTCCAGTCCTGAAAGAAGATATGAGGAATTCATAGAATTAGAAGCATGTGTAACACCTTCCTCATACTCATTTCCATCCACGATGACCTTAAACTTAGCACCGTTTTTCTCTACTGCAACACTTGAATCATAAGCCTTATTCTCACCCAGGATATCAATTCCGGTACCGGTAAACTTATAAGTAAGACTTGCACCCTTTGTGGTTGATATTGAATTACTTCTTTGATATACATATTTTCCGTAACCGTTTGCAATTGACCACACGCCATCATATTTAAGCTTCTCATTCTTCTCAGGCGTTAAATCATAAATCTCCATATTATCAAGAAATTCTGTGTAATAAGGAACGGTTCCCGAAATCTTCTTAACCTCTAAATTATCAAACTGTGTATAATAATTTGTACAAGCGATTCCGATTCTACCTGATGTTACAGGCTTTTCCTCATCAACATATTTTAAAATTAAAACATCATTTACATAAGCAAATATCTTGTTATTTTCACCTTCAAGCTTAATATTATTCCAGGCTCCGATGCTTTCGTCAAATACCTCTTCTGTAAGATAACCGGAAGATACATCCTCGGAACCCTTATAAAATTTATATTCTCCGTTATTATATACGCGGAAGCTGTAACCCGAACTCTTACCGAGAGCATGCGAACCACCGGTCTGTCTGATACCGATAGCTGCGTATCTGGCTCCTGCAGTTTCTCCGTTGTTATAATCCTCGATTCCATTATTTTCAAACATAAAATCAATAGAAGCAGAATAATTCATCCAACGGAAATCTCCGAATAAAACCGTTGCATCACCGGAATCCCAGGCAAGTCCGACACCTGTCTTATCCTTATCAACCTGCTGCCTTAAAACATAATTTCCGTCTTCGTTTTTATAAGCCTCAAATGAACCGTTAAGATTATTGGTGTAGCGCGCAATAGCACCAGTATCTCCGCCGCGGGACTCTATATAACTCTCGGTCTCATCAGTGAAACCACCCTTTCCGTCAAGCACCTTAACAGTCTTATCGGAATAATCAAAATTATCCGCATAGAGATAATCATCCTCTGTATCCTGTACTGCACCCGTACTATCAGTATCAAGCACGGTTCTCTCACCCTCAACCGGAAGAGCCTTTGTATGCTCCTCGCTCTCGTCCATATCAAGAGTTGTAAGAGTAACACATGAGAAAGGATTCACATTGACGCTATATTTTCCATCAGCATACTCACAGGTGCCGAGACATTTTAAGTAATTCTCGTTAAATGCACCGTCGTCCGCTGCCCTGGTCTCCCATATATAAATATCCTGACCTTCCTCAATGTCCATATTTTTAACTTCAAGAGTGTAATTGTAAGCATATTCGCTGTCATTTACAATTACAGTTGAGAAATTCTTCTTATCCGGAGCCGCAAGAGTCATATAATTCTCGGAGCATTCCTTCCTGCGTCCGACTACCGGATTAACGCCCTCTGCCGTTGATTTGCTGGCCTCCTTGACACCACGCCAGATACCTGCGGTATTGTCCTCATTCTCCCAACCGGTCTTAGCAAACTTGCTTAAATGCGCCAAAATCAAAAGTCCTGCATCATAATGCATCCAACCCGACCAAGGGTCTCTCGCACTTACAAGCTCCTTAAATGAGTAGTTTCCGCCCTCATAAAATGAACCGACTGCCGGCTGATAAATTACATGAGATCTGTCTGAAACCACAAAACCTTTTATAAATGTATTGCCCATCTCGAGGCAGCTTCCGCCACCACCGATGCCCGTACCATATACACTGCTATCAACGGTAGTATCATTTACATTATTAGCAGGTCTGAAAGCAGAATTTGAAAATGTAGCTTGCGCTTCACTGTTCCAGACTTCTTTATCCATTTCCTCCGCAAGCCACTTCATACCACCATTGTGGTCGTCCTCCTGGCTGTAATGATATCCGACAACATCTACGGAATTATAGAAATCCTCATCGCTTTTAAGAAATTCAGCGACAGAATCCGAAACCGTACCTGCCTCATCGGAAATGACAAGCTTTATCTTCTTAAAGAGCTCCAAAGCCTTCGCATCAGGAATCGTTGTCTCATCCTCGGCAGCAATAAGCTCCTTAAACCTCTTGGTATTTGCTACATCCGATTCCGCACCCCAGGCCTCATTGGTATTAGGATTTATGTAATCCACCATAAAACCGTATTCTTTATAGGCTGCAAGGATTGACTCCTTATACCATTGATATATACCATCATCCACATTGTTGGTCCAAACCGGAGCATTCCACTTAAGTATACTGACTTTGACATCAGGATTAATCTTCTTTGCATCGGCTGCAATCTGCCATCCCGGATTTCTCTTAACATTTACCTCTTCGTCAATATAACGCTTAGTTGCACTTTCGGAACCGGTAGAATTGTTTCTGTCATTTCCCATCTCAAGCTTCACATGGGTCATAATAGGATACTCACCTCCGAATAAATACTGCATAAGTTCAGCATATTTTTCGGGATTTTCCGCCTTATAATCCAAAAGTAAATCACTGGTGGAATTTGCACTCAGGAAACCAAAACCCTTAAATGTAAGACCATTAACATTATCGATTTTAATATCGTCTCCATCAAGAACAATCTCGCTCGAGATTACATCCGGAGTAATTGTTTTTACATCTTCTGCTCCGGGTATCTCCTCTGCTTTTGCAAGCTTTGAATTATCAATTGTCATATCAGTTACCGGATTCATACAAAGTGCAAGCGAAAGAGCCATAGCCCCTGCTCCTATACGCTTAAATAAACTACTTCTCATCCTTCTCCTCCTAATAAAAATAATTTCATTCAATCCCCTTCCCCACTTGCTTTTGAGGCAAGAGGATTTCAATTTAAGTAAAATGTATCGCCCACTCGAACTGCTCGGTAATTTGAGTAAAATGTATCGCCCACCCGAACTGCTCGATAATTTAATTACCCTGGATTCCCTCTTTGGTATCCTATATTAATTTTAACATTTAAAA
>JAILOA010000079.1 GCA_024691065.1 Lachnospiraceae bacterium
TCATCAAAAGATACAGACCGATTGTACAAATAATTACTGTGTTAAACATAATATTTTCCTTTCTGATTTATTACATACATGTACGTAAATTTGCGAAGCCTCACATAAACAAAACGACTGCGTGGCTCCAATTCATAAAACTCCTTTAACACGCATGCCTTAAAATTTTACCATAAGAAATATGCATTTTCAATGTTTTATTCTCGTCTTTTTGCTTTACATCCTGAAGATAAGATATTTTTTAATCATCCTTTATTTATTTTCGGTATATAATTCAGGTAATAAATTATATTAAAATCATCTAACAAATTTATCCAATAAACTCTTCTGACTTATAAAATGTTACGATACCCACCTGTTTCCAAAATACTTTTCTTTATTTTGACAGCATCTTTATATCCCATCTGCTTGAGTTCATCAGTTGCTTTCTTTAAGGCGCCCTCAAATTTCATAGCAACACTATCGAATGTTTTCTCAACCATAGTCCTGCCCAAACCGATTTCATTTGCAACATCTACAAAATCACTCCTGTTAATTTGTGAAATGATAATTTCATTTCCGATATAGAATGACATCTCAGGTGTTGAATGATATACCTGCGTTGCCACTATGTCATAGGCCGGTGCCAACCTGACAGACTTAAGATCAGAACTGTACAAAAGTGAAAAATTCTTCACGTGACAATCAGTATTTCCAATCAAATAGCTAAATATAACCATCTCAAGAAGCTGCTTCTTGTCTTCTATCGGATTCGTGCAATAGTCCTGAACTAACCCAAACATACGGCTCAAATATCCCGACTTTTCTTTCTCATATTTTTCGGCCGGCTTTATTCCAAGTGCCTGTGCAAAATCCTCCTGATGAAGCCTTATCGGAGATTTCATTCCATCAACCATTTCGCCCTGTCCCATCAATCTGTCATATCTCTGAGTCGCATACAAAACCTCATCATCCTTGCCTTTTCCAAGATTAATTATAAATGAATCGCAAACCGGTATATCACATGTCCTGGCAGTCATCATACAGAGCTGCTCATTTAGAATAATTTTCTCAAGTCTCACATGACTCTGCTTCACAATATGAGAACTCGGTGCCTCCCCCTTTGGCAAATACCACGTATCATTTTCAGCATCATAAAATAAACCAACCTTCCCGGATGCTCCGGTCAAAGATAGATGCGTTTCCATCAAAATACGTGTGGACTTTGTAGCACCCTCAGCAGCCAGTGCCTTCACTTCATTAAGCGATAATTTCTCGTATTTTTTATGCCCGACTGATTCTTCAACATCAACTTCCTGACTACCTAAAACTTTTCCCTTATAATTCTTTTTTTGTCCTGCCGATTTTTCATTGCCACCTTTGTCCCCCGGTTCAAGCAATTTATTCTCTTCATCTTTGTTTTTACCACTATCCCGTACTTCGCTGATTCTTACGGCTCCCAGGCATTCCCTTCCGAGCTCCTTTAAAATTGTGATATAATCCCTCTCATCAGCCCTCACCCAACCTGCAACAGCCCGTCTGGAAAATCCTTCCGGAAGCAAACTTTCAAAATAACTTTTAGTCTGCTCGGGTGAAAATGCATCGCTTTGAAAAGGTAATGATATCGAAATAGGCTCGCCAATGTCAGAATCCATATATTCACCATTATAAGCAAAACAAGCATCCGAATAATCACTACCGAATATTTTACCAACCTCTGTCTGCTTACCATTAATTTCAATAAAAACATTTAAATGTACCATTCGCTAACACCCTTCCTTAACTTATATTTCAATTATCAATAATTATGCATATACTGCAGATTTAAATGTATCAATCTCTAACCTCTTTCATTAACCTCAATATTCAACCCCAACAATTTTGCGAGCTCTAACGCCTTGCCAAGTTCTACAGTACTTTTACCATTTTCCAAATCAGAAATAAAACTGATTGAAAGTCCGGTAAATTCAGATATATATTTTTGAGTATATCCAAGCTCTTTTCTACGCTCTCTTATTACACTTCCAAAATCAGATGGATTTTTAATTTTCATAATGTACCTCTCACATTTTTTATTCCGGATCATTTAAAAACCAACAACCGGTATTTTACAGCTAACCCCTACAATTCAACCGAACAAACCATATAGATTAATAGCGACATATTAACCCAAATAAGCAATACAGACTAATTTCAATATATAAGCCAAAAATAAGCCGTACGAACCAGTTCCAACATATCAACCAAAATAAACCATACAGACTAATTCCAATATAACAATCAAAAATAAGCCGTACGAACTAATTTTAATAAATACCACAAAAATAAGCCGTACGAACTAATTTGTATATTTGAATTATACAATACGCCGTACGGCTCAGTCAAGCTTATTTTCCATTTATATAAACTACTCACAAGTCTAAAGCCTTGGAGATATAAAAAAAATAAATACATTATCACACTGCTATATCATACTTTTCTTTCAGATTATTCAACTTATTATGACTTATCATTCCTTCTGATTGCATTCTCCCTACAACAATTCCAGGTGCTACTCCCTGTTCATCAGCAAAATTCAATACACTTTTCTCAGAATAATCATGTTCATTTCTAAATTTTTCAAAATCCTCTGCTGTAATCAACACATCATCAGACCATTCATCAGCTGCTTTTTCGTCCTCAATTGATGTACCATCAGGTTGATCTATATGTCCCAATACTATATGAGCTAACTCGTGAAGCAGGCTGAACCATATTTTGTCAGAATCATTTTCTTTTACTGCAATCCCCACAACAACCTTATTTCCATCCATAAATGTAACTCCTTGTACACGTGTTCCCTTCAAATCAGGAAGGAATATAAGCGCTATCCCATATTCAGCAAGATATTTTTTTATTTTAGCGCAAAAATCTTCTGACTTAAGTAACGTCAATTTTCGAATTTCAGGTAATGCAGAGATTAATCCTTTAACATTAATAGTTAAAGTATTAACATTCCTTGCCCTTATCTTTGCTTCCTGTGCCAATGCTATTACAGCCAAATCACTTTTTTCTGTAATATCCAATTTTCTACAAGCTATCTTAGTTATCCTCTCATTATTTAAAAGTGATAGCGCTACAACTTCAAAATATTTTCTTAAATAAACAACTCTTTCCTTTGCCCCCTTGCTCTTTGGAACCCAGCCATATTTTACCATTTCAACATATGGAAACTGCTTGGAAATAACTATGTCGGCATCCATAGTATTTTCTGCTTCTACCTTTATAATTTTCTCTCTATATATTGCCTCAAGATTGTTCCAAAATTTTGCCGGCACCCCAAGAACCATCTCTAATCTAACAGCAGTCTCAGGTGTTAGTGCTACATCGCCATTAATAAGCTTACTGATATGCTTTTCGGACATATCCATCCTGGCTGCAAACTCTTTCTGACTCATACACCTGTCTTTTAACTGCTCCTTAATTGTAGCTCCCGGTGGAGTTGCTACATAACTACGACTTTTCATTTCACCACCTCCACTATTCATCTCTTACATTAATTCATCAAAAAAATCCTAATGATAATCTACTATTTCCAAAATATTCGCAATTTGTATCTCATCACCTTTTTCTCAAATATTAACCGGTATGGATGAACCAGGTCCATCGCATATTGCCCCTTTCTATTATTCCTAAGTGAATGACATCTTCCAATATGAAACCGAACCAACATTTCCACGGTATCTGAAGCACGAATCTCATCTATGCGTTGGTGTATTTTTTCTGCCATTTCTCTACCATAAATTCTCTCAGTATTTCTGAAATTAGTACAAATTTTCTCCAATTTCTTACTCTTGAAAGTTATATCCAATTAATTGACCTCCTCGAAATTTACCTTTGAGGTTAATTAATAATAACATGATTAATATATTCAGTCAACAACAAATTAACCTGACAGGTAAATTTTAATATGAATTTTCTTTATTAAACTCATAATAATGTATTATTCTAACATAATTATTTCTGTAAATTTTAGAATTCATGAAAGTACAAACAAAAAACTCTACTTAATTATAATTTAAGTAGAGTTTAGCAATAGCAAAGACGTCTGTCCACTTTCGTGAACAGACGCCTACTTTATGACTGTTTTTTATAGCCTAAATGTATTTATTTATGAAGCATTAAAAATCTCCTACCTCACAAGTTCCTCCGTAAACTCATACAATTTCTTTGCGAGGTCCATATCCTTCGATAGTTCCGAGGATTCGGCTATCTTGCACTGATAGAAATATTCACCCGAAACATTCTTGACAGATTCGTCGGTGGCAAGGAATA
>JAILOA010000082.1 GCA_024691065.1 Lachnospiraceae bacterium
GGATTTGAGTATTCAACATCTATATCGGTTGCTGCTGTAAGGAATCCCTGATTAGCAGCTGTTGCTGCGATAGAACGGGCATCCATAAGTGCTACGGAAGCAATCTGGTTATTTGTAACCTTTGAACCTTCTCTGTTAGGGAAGTTTCTGGTTGAATGTCTGATAGAAAGACCGTTATTACATGGCACATCTCCGGCACCGAAACATGGACCGCAGAATGCAGATCTGATTGTAGCACCGGCCTCCATAAGAGCGGCAACACTACCATTCTTAACTAATTCCATAAATACAGGCTGGCTGGATGGATATACATTGAGTGTAAATTCATCGGCTCCTGTTGTCTTTCCTCTTAAGATATCAGCTGCAGCACAGATATTTTCAAAACCACCACCGGCACAACCGGCGATTTCTCCCTGTTCTACATAAAGGCGACCATTCTTAACCTTATCCTTAAGTGTATATTTAATATTCTTATTGTTACTGAGTGAAACCAAAGCACTCTTTTCTACTTCATCTAAGATATCCATAAGATTACTGTTCAAATCTTCAATGGTATAAACATTGCTTGGATGGAAAGGCATAGCAATCATAGGTTTAATCTTTGCTAAATCCACATATACGATTCCATCATAATAAGCTGCATTGCCCGGCTTAAGTTCTTTGTACTCTTCCGGTCTGTTATGAATCTCATAGAATTCTTTTATTGCATCATCTGTTTCCCAAATTGAAGAAAGACAGGTAGTTTCGGTTGTCATAACATCAATTCCGATACGATAATCAGCTGAAAGATTATGAACTCCGTCACCTATGAATTCCATTACTTTATTCTTAACGAAGCCATTCTTAAAAACAGCACCGATAATTGCAAGTGCTACGTCCTGAGGACCTACACCCTTGCGAGGTTTACCGGTAAGATAGATACCGATAACTTCAGGCATCTTAATATCATAAGTTCTGTTAAGAAGCTGTTTTACAAGCTCAGGGCCACCTTCTCCGACTGCCATGGTACCAAGTGCACCATAACGTGTATGAGAGTCAGAACCCAAAATCATCTTTCCGCAGCCTGCAAGCATTTCACGGGCGAACTGATGAATAACAGCCTGATGAGGTGGTACATAGATTCCACCATATTTTTTAGCACATGAAAGACCGAACATATGATCATCTTCATTGATAGTTCCGCCTACAGCACAAAGACTATTATGACAATTAGTAAGAACATAAGGCATTGGGAACTTTTCAAGTCCGGATGCTCTTGCTGTCTGAATAATACCAACAAAAGTGATATCATGAGAAGTTAACTTGTCGAATCTAATTTGAAGTTGTTCATTATCATCTGTAGTATTGTGAGCAGTTAAAATATTATAAGCCATTGTTCTTTTTCTGGCTTCATTTTGCTCAATAGAGTCACCTGTAAGTGATTTAATCTTAGCCTGCGCCTCAGCCCCTTCTTCAATAAGGGTATTACCATTTACCAGATATACTCCGTTATCAATTAAATTTACCATATTGTCCTCCAAAAATCATTCAAAATACTTGTAATTCCACACAATCTATAACATTATCGTTTAAAAACCTTTAAAAGTCAAGCTTTTTTAAATTCTATGTAGAAAATCATATATTCTCTTGTATTTTTTTTAGTTTTAATGTAAAGTATATCTAATAAAAATTTAGGAGGCATACATAGTATGAATCATCTTATAAGTCCTATGGATTTAAGCGTTACTGAAACTAATGAACTGTTAGAGTTAGCCCAAAGAATCAAGGATAACCCCGAAAAATATGCAAATGTTTGCAAGGGTAAGAAAATAGCTACTCTCTTTTATGAACCAAGTACCAGAACAAGACTCAGTTTTGAATCGGCTATGATTAATCTAGGTGGTTCTGTTATCGGTTTTTCGTCAGCTGACTCCTCTTCTGCCGCGAAAGGCGAAAGTGTTGCTGATACAATCAGAGTTATTTCCTGTTTTGCAGATATATGTGCCATGAGACATCCTAAAGAAGGTGCTCCTACAGTAGCTGCAGCTAATTCTAAAATCCCGGTTATCAATGCAGGCGATGGCGGTCACAACCATCCAACCCAGACATTAACAGACTTACTTACCATCAAAGCTCTAAAAGGTGATCTTAATAATCTTACTATTGGTCTATGTGGTGACTTAAAATTTGGACGAACGGTTCATTCTCTTATAAATGCCATGGTTCGCTACGAAAACACCAAATTTGTTCTTATTTCTCCGAATGAATTAAAAATCCCGGATTATCTCAGACGTGAAGTTCTTGAGGCAAATGCTATAAAATATATCGAAACGGACGAACTTGAACGCTATATGCCTAATTTAGACATTCTCTATATGACAAGAGTACAAAGAGAACGTTTCTTCAACGAAGAAGATTATGTACGTTTGAAGGATAGTTTCATTCTCGATGAGAAAAAAATGCAATATGCTCCTGAAAATATGTATGTACTTCATCCTCTTCCAAGAGTAAATGAAATCTCTGTTGGCGTTGATAAGGATAAACGTGCGGTTTACTTTGATCAGGTTCAGTACGGTGTATATGCAAGAATGGCTTTAATCATGAAACTTCTTAATATCGAGGAGCCAAAATAATTATTTATTTTCATTTTGAAAGGAGCTACTATCATGCTTAATATTAGCGGAATTCATGAAGGTGTTGTAATTGATCATATAAAACCCGGTGGTGCAATGGAAATATATGATTATCTTAATTTGGATGATTATGAGTACACTGTGGCAATTATTAAAAATGCTTCAAGTAATGTTATGGGCAGAAAGGATATCATTAAAATCGAAGGTCCGCTTGATAACATTGATTTAAACGTTCTTGGTGTTATTGACAGAAATATCACTATAAATATCATTAAAAATGATAAAATCGTTGAAAAAGGAAAGTTAGACCTTCCTGAATATGTAACCAATGTTATAAAATGTAAAAATCCTCGTTGCATAACCAGCATAGAGCAGGAATTGGTTCATAAATTCAAGCTTACGGACAGAGCACACGGAACTTACCGTTGTGTCTACTGTGAAACAAAATTTAATAAAAAATCATAATAAATACTAATCCGGGCGGTTTGGAAATCTTCTCACTTAAGTCAGCTGCATTTCTATTCCGCCTGTTTTTATTATATCTCCTACAGTTAACTCATGCTCTTCATCTTTTTTTAATAATACATCATTAACAATAATGCCGTTTGATGAAGATAAATCTTTTATATATAGCTTATTATCTTTGTAATTAAATTCGGCATGCTTTCTGCTTATAGCTGAATGATTCAGCTTAAAATCAACATTCTTCCCCCTTCCTAATATATATATTCCTTCTTTATCAAAATTAAATTTTATATAATCACCTGATAAACTATGTTTTAAAGGAAAGTTTTCATAAATTCTTTGTGTTTCACCTACTTTATCAATATTATAAATTTCAGAAACATTATCTCTTGATTTATATCTATCCATAAAACCGCTAAAAACCATTAAATCGCAGTCATACATCAACTC
>JAILOA010000111.1 GCA_024691065.1 Lachnospiraceae bacterium
AGTCGAACCTGCACGCTCGCGCACAAGAACCTAAATCTTGCATGTCTGCCAATTCCATCACATCCGCTTAAAGCAAGTGAAATTGTACCATTTTACCTATAAAATGTCAACCAAAACTTATATCCGAAGCCTTATCGACCAACCGTCAACCCCTTATTTATTGGAACGACGTTAATCTCTTATTTATCGGAACGCCGTTAATCTCCTTATTGGTCAGACCACCGTTAATCCCCTTTTTTATCATCCTTCTTTGCGTTTTTCTTCGCCCTAAAATCACCGATCACGCCCTCTGCCGTCTTATCCTCCAGTGCAAGAATCTCAGTGGGACTAAGTTCCATAACATCCACATTATCCATATTTTTAGCCATTATAAAAGACATCTCCAGAACCACCCGAATCGGAAGCCCCTTCATCTCATCGCCCCACTTCTTTCTGTACTCATCCATCAATTTCGAAGTATCTATTACATTATTATCTTTATTAGACATAGTTTTCTCCTATTCCATAAATATATTTAATTTCTTAACTACCTTCTTATTTACGGATTTTAACGGCATACCGTGATTTTGTCAACTACAGACTTTTTACCCTGTTATTTTATTATTTTCCTAATAAAGCTTTACTCCACCTTTTTACCCGGCAGCACTGCCACAGTCTTCCTATTTTACAATACTTTTCAACCTCCATCTACGCAAGCGCTTAGATACAAAGGATTTCTCCGACCGATTATAATTTTTCGTAATTCCTATCTACGCAAGCGCTTAGATGTAAAGAATTTCTCCGACCGATTATAATTTTTTGTAATTCCTATCTACGCAATCTCTTAGATGCAAAGAATTTCTCCGACCGATTATAATTTGTCATAACCCTTATCTACGCAAGCTCTTAGATAAAAAGGTTTTCTCCGGTTGAGTTAAAAACAAAAAAAGCACGTCCAACCTTAGTCAGACGCACTTTTCGTATTTTTATAGTTTTTAAGTTTACAAGCGTTTCAAAAAATTTTTTAAGTATTTTTATTATATATAATGGTCCTTTAGCAATTCCGGTAAAATCCCTAATTCGTATGTGTCAACTCTCCCGTCGACAAATGCAGCACTCTTTCCTTTATTTCCTGGGTTCTTCCCTGGTTCCAGAACTGCGTACCGATATATCCGCAGGTACGGCGCGCAACATTCATCTTATCCTGGTTACGGTTTCCGCAATTCGGACACTCCCAAATCAGCTTTCCGTCGCTGTCTGTAATAATCTGAATCTGTCCGTCATATCCGCAAACCTGGCAATAATCACTCTTTGTATTGAGCTCGGCATACATAATATTATCGTAAATGTATTGCATAACCGAAATTACCGCCTCAATATTATTATTCATCTCAGGAACCTCTACATAGCTAATCGCACCACCCGGTGAAAGCTCCTGGAACTGGGATTCGAACTTAAGCTTTTCAAATGCATCGATTTCCTCTGTTACATGCACATGATAGCTGTTAGTAATGTAATTCTTGTCCGTTACATTTTCAATAATTCCAAAACGCTTCTGTAATCTTTTAGCAAACTTGTAGGTAGTTGATTCAAGCGGTGTGCCATAGATTGAGAAATCAATATCTGTCTCCATCTTCCACTCATTACAATAAGCATTAAGCTTCTTCATAACCTCCAATGCAAACGGAGTAGCCGAAGGATCTGTATGTGAATGCCCCGTCATATATCTGGTACATTCGCAAAGTCCGGCATAACCGAGTGAAATGGTTGAATATCCGTCAAAGAGGAGCTTATCAATGGTTTCGCCCTTCTTAAGTCTTGCAAGAGCACCATACTGCCAAAGAATAGGCGCAACATCCGAAAGAGTACCCTTCAGACGCTCATGTCTGCACATAAGAGCACGCTTACAAAGCTTCATTCTCTCGTCGAAAATCTCCCAGAAACGGTCATAATCTCCGCCTGATGAACAAGCGATATCAACAAGATTAACAGTAACAACACCCTGATTGAAACGGCCGTAATACTTATGCTTGCCCTCTTCGTAGTTAAGCGCATTTGCATGATTTGCAGTTGTCCTGTCCGGTGTAAGGAATGAACGGCAACCCATACAGGTGTAAACATCACCCTTCTTGAGGTTCTTCATAACCTTCTCGGAAATATAATCAGGAACCATTCTCTTAGCGGTACACTGAGCCGCAAGCTTGGTTATCTCAAAGTATTTGCTGCCTTCGGTAATATTGTCCTCCTCGAGAACATATATAAGCTTAGGAAATGCAGGTGTAATATAGACACCCTTTTCATTCTTAACACCCTTAATTCTCT
>JAILOA010000180.1 GCA_024691065.1 Lachnospiraceae bacterium
AATCTGCTTCGTCACCATCGGAATCCCCTGTTTTTGTTACAGATACATTTTTGTATTCGATAGTTTCTCCATCAGCTTCAATAACGTGTTCACCATCATTTGAATTTGATAGTTTCTCATCTATGATTAAATTGGTATCTGTATTATCATCGCTTTCAGATTCGGATGTAGCAGTATCAGTAGGTGATGCGGTACTTTCTTCATCGGAAGCTGAATTGTTTCCTGAGTTGATATTAGCCTGATTGTTTGAGTTTTTCGATTTTGAAGAGTTTTCAATAGCGTTTGTACATGCTGTAAGAGCTAAGCCCAGACCTACAATTGCCGTTACTGTTATTACGGTGCAAATTATACAATATAAAGGTTTGTTTGATTTGATTTTACTGATTAGTGAATTCATAATAAATCTCTCCTTCCGTAGTAATGTTAGTAAATTGTTTTGAGTAAATACAGATTAAGATGTATATAGTTTTTGTTGTCCGGTTACCTTTTTAACAATTCTTCTGATTTTTCAATCCTAATAATTTTCAATCCTAATAAAATATTTATATCTGTTTTAATTTGAATCTATCTGTTTTTACAATACCTATAATAAAATAAACAAATGTCATAAATTTAGGAATTTTGTGTCGAAATTGGTACGAATTTGTGAGATGGATGTGAAAAATAGAAATATTTTATAAGAGTATATAGGACAGGGGTGAAAAACAATTTCCATAACCGGCTATAGTAAATTAAATGTTGTTAAATATTGACTCTTATGTTAAAATTTTAGTTTGTGGAATTGATTTTCGTCGATAGGAGGGAAATGTATGGTTAAAATAAACGGACAGGAATTTGATTGTGCCGGCCAAAGTATTTCAAAAATGCTTGAAGAGCAGGGATACAACGCACCTAAGGTTGCTGTTGAAGTGAATTTTTCAATAGTTCCGAAGGCGAATTTTGAAGAATATATATTAAAGGACGGCGATAGCGTAGAGGTCGTTCATTTTGTAGGCGGAGGCTGATAATAAAAGCTTTAAAATGTTTGTCAAAGAGATTTGATTTCGGAGAGCGGTAAAAAAACTATTATGCTTTGTTTTAAAATGTTTGCCAAAGAGATTTGATTTCGGGGCTGATTTATTAAAAAGCTTTAATTTTGGGTTATGATATAATTGGAGGCTTAAAAATCATGGATAATGAAGAACTTAAAATCAAGATGATAAAGTCTCTTGAAGAGAGAGTCGGACCTGATATTCAAAAGAAATTTTTGAATGCGCGGGTTGCAATCTGTGGTCTGGGTGGACTTGGATCCAATGTTGCAATATCCCTTGCGAGGGCAGGAGTCGGTTATCTGCATATTATTGATTTTGATGAGGTTGATATATCAAATCTTAATCGCCAGCAGTATTTTCCCGAGCAGCTCGGTATGAAAAAGACAGAAGCCTTGTCCGATACATTAAGAAGGATTGCTCCATATACCACGGTAAAAGCTGAATGTGTAAAAATTAATGATGAAAATGCAGCGATATTACTTAAAGATGTGGATATAATTTGCGAGGCATTTGATGATGCTGTAAATAAGGCAATGCTTGTAGAACAGGTACTTGTGCATTTTCCTGAAAAATATATCGTTTCCGGGTCCGGGATGGCTGGATTTGGGAGTGCAAATCTGATTAAAACTACGAGAAGACTTGGAAAATTATATGTTTGCGGTGACAATGAAAGTGACGTAAATGATGATATAGGGCTTATTTCTTCGAGAGTTATGGCTTGTGCTGCGCATGAAGCAAATATGATTTTGAGACTTATTCTCGGTGAGACAGAGTGTTAGTATTTTTATAAAATATGACAATATTAAATCGGATTAATTCCGAATATTAATAAATTTAAAATTATGAGGTGAGAAATTATGGGTAACATGACAAAAAGTCCTGAGGAGAAGCTTGAATCTGATAAGCTTGTAATCGGTGGACAGGAATTTACATCAAGATTTATTTTAGGTTCAGGTAAGTATTCACTTAAGCTTATTGAGGCAGCGGTTAAGTATGCAGGTGCTCAGATTATAACTCTGGCAGTGAGACGTACGAATTCCAAGGAAAATGAGAATATTTTGGATTACATTCCAAAGGATGTAACTCTGCTTCCGAATACATCAGGTGCGAGAAATGCAGACGAGGCAGTGCGTATAGCAAGACTTGCGCGTGAGCTTGGTTGTGGTAATTTTGTAAAGGTTGAGATTATGAGGGATTCAAAATATCTTCTTCCTGACAATGAGCAGACCGTAAAGGCAACAGAAATCCTTGCAAAGGAAGGGTTTGTGGTTATGCCTTATATGTATCCGGATTTAAATATTGCCCGTGATTTGGTAAATGCAGGCGCTGCCTGTGTTATGCCTCTTGCATCTCCGATCGGTTCAAATAAAGGACTTGCAACAAAGGACTTCATTCAGATTTTAATAGATGAAATAGATTTACCTATCATTGTGGATGCCGGAATCGGTAGTCCTTCACAGGCTTGTGAGGCAATGGAAATGGGTGCTGCCGCAGTTATGGCAAATACAGCGCTTGCAACAGCGGGAGATTTACCTGTGATGGCAGATGCATTTAGAAGAGCTATAATTGCCGGACGTGAGGCATATATGGCTGGTCTTGGAAGAGTGCTTACACGTGGTGCTTCACCATCCGATACATTGACGGGATTTCTTAGGGATTAATGACTAAATATTTTAATAAGGACTGATTATAGTCAGAGAATACATTTTAATAAGGATTGATTATGGTCAGAGGATACATTTAAATAAGGACTGATTATAGTCAGAGAATACATTTAAATAAGGATTGATTATGGTCAGAGGATACATTTAAATAAGGATTGATTATGGTCAGAGGATATATTTTAATCAGTTCAGTATTTAAATTAAAGTAGGATAATTTAAAAAGCAGGATTTAATCGAGCTTAAAAAGGAGATGTTTTTATAATGGAAAACGATAAACGGTATTTTATAGATTCAGACAAGCTTTCCGAGGCACAGCTTAGAAAGAAGCATGCATTGGAGGATGATCCTTCGTCCAGAACCAATCATATGGAATATATGGAGGGGATGGAGAAAATCGAGTCTGACATAATGAGTAAGGTCCTTAATGAGATGGATAATTATGATTATAATTCATATACAGTTGTTGATGTTAATCGTGCATTAAACAGTGACCATTGCACAGTTGAGGATTTTAAGGCACTTTTGTCGCCGGCGGCGGCTCCGTTTTTGGAGAGGATGGCGAAGAAGGCAAGACTTGAAACACAGAAGCATTTCGGAAATACTGTATATCTTTTTACTCCTTTATATATTGCGAATTACTGCGAGAATTACTGTGTTTATTGCGGTTTCAACTGCTACAATGACATTCGCAGAATGAAGCTTAATATGGAGCAAATCGAGCATGAGATGGAAGTCATCGCAAAGAGCGGAATGGAGGAAATTTTGCTTCTTACCGGTGAAAGCCATAAGATGAGCGATATTAAATATATAGGAGAGGCATGCAAGATTGCCAGAAAATATTTCAGGATGGTGGGTATAGAAATATATCCTACAAATACCGATAATTACAGATATTTACATGAATGTGGCGTCGATTATGTGACGGTTTTCCAGGAAACTTATGATAATAAACGTTATGAGGAATTGCATCTTTTAGGACATAAAAGAGTATTTCCATACAGATTTGAGGCTCAGGAAAGAGCATTAATGGCAGGAATGAGAGGTGTTGCCGGTTCTGCGCTTCTCGGTCTTTCGGACTTCAGAAAGGATGCGCTTGCAAGTGCACTTCATATGTATTATTTGCAAAGAAAGTATCCTCAGGCTGAGATTTCACTTTCATGCCCGCGTCTTCGCCCGATTATTAATAATGAGGCAATTAATCCGCTTGATGTACATGAGAAGGAACTCTGTCAGGTGCTCTGTGCATATCGAATTTTCATGCCTTTCTGTGGTATTACGGTTTCTTCAAGAGAGAGCCGTGAATTCAGGGACGGTATCGTAAAGATTGCCGCAACCAAGATATCTGCTGGCGTTTCAACCGGTATCGGAGATCATGAAAGTAAATATACCGGTAAGGAAGCAGAGAACGAAGAGGGCGATGAGCAATTTGAAATCAATGATACAAGAAGCTTTGACACAATGTATAAGGATATGTCAAATGAAGGCCTGCAGCCGGTTTTGAATGATTATTTGTATGTGTAAAGTTTTCGTATTAAGGTTTGCATTTTGAGTTACTGATATATATGTGTAAGACTTTGTATGAAGGCCTGCAGCCGGTTTTGAATGATTATTTGTATGTGTAAGGTTTTAAATAAAGGCCGGTAGGATTCCTGAAAAGAAACAGGAATAGATGGAAATTATTGTTACCAAAATATTGTAAATAAAAAAGGTAGAACCATATGTTACCCAAAATATGTATCACAAACAGAAAACTATGTGAAGAAGATTTTCTTGATAGATTAAAAAAGGTTTGTAAGAAAAATCCATACAGGATTGTTTTAAGAGAAAAGGATCTGGATGAGGCTTCTTACCTTGAATTGGCAAGGAATGTTAAAGACCTTTGTGAAGAAGAAAATGTAACGTTAATCCTTCACTCGTTTCCGAATGTAGCAAAGAAACTTGGAGTGAGGCGAATACATTTACCACTTGGTCTTTTACAAAATATGGCCGAAGAAGAATTGGATTATTTCGAAGAAATCGGAACCTCGGTTCATTCTTTGGAGGATGTAAGACTTGCTAAGGATCTCGGGGCAACCTACCTGATTGCCGGACATATCTTTGAAACGGATTGTAAAAAGGGACTTCCGGGACGTGGCCTTGATTTTTTGAAACAGGTTTGTGAATGTACATCTCTTCCCGTTTTTGCAATCGGCGGAATAACCGATGATAATATACATTTGATAGAAGAATGCAATGCGACGGGCGTTGCAATTATGAGCGGTTTTATGGTTGGAGAGATATAGATTTAAAGATTATAGAAGATTTTAAATATAGTTATTAACGTAAAATAATAATGCAGCCGAAAAGACAATTAATGAAAATGTTTTTATTGGATTTAATCGTTTTATCGGCTATATTTATAGTTAAAAGGGGAGATTTTATATGGATGAAAAATATATGAGGCTTGCAATTGAGCTTGCAAAAAAAGGGGAGGGAAGAGTTAACCCGAATCCTTTGGTGGGAGCCGTGATTGTAAAGGACGATAAGGTAATCGGTCAGGGTTATCATATGAAATACGGGGATTTACATGCCGAGAGAAATGCCATTAAAAATGCAATCGAAAACGGAGCTACTTTCGATACATTGAAAGGCGCCGAAATGTATGTAACCCTGGAGCCTTGTTCGCATTATGGCCATCAGCCGCCTTGTGCGCTTGCGATAATTGAAAAGGGAATCAAAAAGGTTTATGTGGGTTCAAGTGACCCGAACCCGCTTGTTGCCGGTAAGGGAATAGCTATGCTTAGGGAAGCGGGTGTGGATGTGGTTGAGAATGTATTGAAAGAAGAATGTGATGAGATAAATCCTGTATTCTTTCACTTTATAACCGATAAAACCCCTTATGTTGTGATGAAATATGCTACTACATTGGATGGAAAGATTGCATGCTACAATGGAAAGAGCCGGTTTGTTACGGGTGAGGCTGCGAGAAAGCATGTGCAGATTTTAAGAAACCGTTATATGGGAATTATG
>JAILOA010000211.1 GCA_024691065.1 Lachnospiraceae bacterium
CAGTATCCGGATATCGAGATTTGGGCAGTAGAGCCTGAAAATGCAGCGATTCTTGCAGGTGGTACAATCGGTACCCACATTCAGATGGGAATCGGCGACGGAATCATTCCGGATATTTTAAATCAAAATATTTATGATGATATATATGTAGTAACAGATGAAGAAGCTATTGAGATTTCAAGAAGGCTTGCGAGAGAAGAGGGTCTTATGTGTGGAATTTCCAGCGGTACAAATGTAGCGGCCGCTATTAAGCTTGCGAAGAAGCTCGGAAAAGGGAAGACAGTTGTGACTGTTTTGCCGGATACGGCGGAAAGATATTTCTCGACAATCCTGTTTGATGAATAAAACGGATAGAAAGCGGAGCTTTCTATCCTTTGGTAGAATAGCCTTGATGATTATCGTATTTTGGAATCTTCGAGGCAATTCTCCTTCTTTCTGAAGTTATCGGATAAATAGTGGAGTATTCCATCCGTTTCTATCCTTACAAGTCCGACACTTTGGACTTATATTTTACTTAATAAAAAAGATTTCAAAAAACTCTTGCATTTTACATATATATAATGTAAAATATTGCTTCGTGATACGAAAATTTTTATCCTTGCTTCCCGTGATGGATATAAGTGGTATTTTTAAAGTGTTCGTACAACTTATACATAGGGAGGCCGGAGACCAAAAGGAGGTACAGACAACATGAATAACTATGAATTAGCTTTAGTTGTCGATGCTAAGATTGAGGAAGAAGTAAGAAACAAAACCGTTGAAAGAGCTCAGCATTACATCAGAAAGTACAACGGCGAAATCACTGAGGTTGAAGAGTGGGGCAAGAAGAGACTTGCTTACGAAATCGACCACAAAAGAGAAGGTTTCTATTACTTCATTAAGTTCAATGCGCCAGCTGATACACCGGCTGAACTCGAGACAGAGATGCGTATTATGGACAATGTCTTAAGATACTTAGTAGTCAGACAGGAAGCTTAAACAACGAAAGGAGTTTCCTATTATGAATAAAGTTATACTTATGGGTAGACTTACCCGCGATCCTGAGATGCGTTATACATCAGGAGATAATCAAATGGCAATTGCAAGATATACACTTGCGGTAGACAGAAGATTTAAGCGTGCCGGAGAAGACGGACAGACAGCAGATTTCATCAATTGTACAGTTTTTGGCAAGGGTGCTGAATTTGCAGAGAATTATCTTCACAAAGGTACAAAGATTGCAGTAACAGGTAGAATCCAAACAGGAAGCTACACCAACAAAGAAGGCAATAAGGTTTATACAACAGATGTTATTGTTGAAGAGCAGGAATTTGCTGAGAGTAAGAATGCAGCTGCTCAGAATGCCGGTGGTGCTTCTTATAGCCAAGCTCCTGTAGCACCTAGTGCAGCAAATACAGCAGCTCGTCCTGAGCCGTCTGAAGCAGCAGGTGATGGTTTTATGAATATTCCAGAGGGAATTGAAGAGGATTTACCGTTTTCATGATGCAAATTAGGTAATTAGAAGTATTAACTCTTATAAAAAATATTCGTTGGTTACATTTATATGTAATTTAGATTTTGGAGGTATAAGTAATGGCTTACAATAAAAGTGAGGGCGGTTTCAGAAGAAAGCCTGCTCGTAGAAGAAAAAAGATTTGCGAATTTTGTGCAAATAAGGAATCAGATGTTGTAAATTATAAGGATGTTGCACAGTTAAAGAAGTATGTTTCCGAAAGAGGAAAGATTCTTCCAAGACGTGTTACAGGAACATGTGCTAGACATCAGAGAGCTTTAACTTCAGCTATCAAGCGTGCTAGACATTTAGCAATCCTTCCATACACAGATGATTGATTAAATTGAATATTTTAAATGTTCATAAATAGAAACCGGATTTTAGGTTAATTCCTGAAATCCGGTTTTTTGATAGTTTAAATTCAATTGTTTATTAATATACCCAAAATCAATCATTTCTTAAAAGAAAATCGGAAATCCGATTGTTTGTTAAATACGTAAATCCCGAACAGTGTCATCGGCATTTAGTCGACTGCGCCATAAACAATATCTCTTATAACCTGGATATCTCTGTATCCGTTTCCGCAGAATTTCTGGATTACAAATACGATTCCTAAATCTTCTGCAGGGTCAACAAACATATAGGTTCCGAGGAAACCGTCCCAGCCGTATTCGCCTTCGTTACCGAGACTTCCGTTTTCGTGAGGTTTAATCATATGACGCATAAGGTTCCCGTAGCCGTAGCCCTTTAAAGCTTCCCAGTCGTAGGATGCCCTGTTTTCATCTGTCAAATGATCTTCCTGCATAAATTCAGCGGAAGAGCGGCTGAATATCCTTACGCCGTCCAATTCACCTTCATTTAAGAATAGTTTAATAATCTTTTCGTAATCATCTACGGTTGAAACAAGGCCGGCACCGCCTGATTCAAATCCCGGTTTCTTAAGGAAATTATGGGTAAGACCAAGCATATGGTCCGAGCTCCAAGGCTTTAAGCCGTCTTCTTCCAAAATGTAAGATTGGGAGAATCTGTCCAGTTTCTCCTCAGGTACGTAAAAATCCGTATCCTTCATTCCAAGAGGCTCAAATATAGTCTTCTTAAGGTAATCTCCATAGCTCATACCGGTAACCTGTGAAACAACTGCGCCCAGGACATCAGCGCAGAGTCCGTAGCGCCATCTTGTTCCCGGCTCAAATTCGAGTGGGAGCTCACCGAGCTTGTTTGCGAATTCAACGGTTGAAAGCTCGATTCCTTTATCATAAAGGTCGGAGTAAAACTTATCTATGAATTCATTTAACTTGATTCCCGCAAAATACGATGCATCCGGATAACCGATTCCTGCTGTCATATCCAACAGGTTTTGCAATGTAATCTCATGTTTAACAGGGGTTGCATCCCATCCGTTGTAAATTCTTTGGTTTTTAAATCCAGGAAGATATTTACTTACAGGGTCCGAAAGTACGATGAGACCTTTTTCCACAAGCGTCATTACCGCAATATTTGTTATAGGTTTTGTCATAGAATAGCAGCGGAAGATTGTATCTCTTGACATCTTCATATTTTCCTCAATGTTAGCCATTCCGAATTCTTTTCGATAAACTTCCTCACCCTCGGAAATGACTGCAAGCGCACAACCTGCAACCTCGCCCTTATCCACGATTGATTGTAAATACGGGTCTAAATTTTTGAGTGCTTCTACGTTCATTTGTGCCTCCTTATATTTTAAAGTTATTATGTATATTTTATTAATTTATTTAGAATACTTCAATGATTATTTTGTTTTTGTTTTCATCAATTTATTATTTTCATCCAAATCCTACTCGCCTCGGCCTCGTTGGTCTTTCGGTGCTTTCATAGATTTCATCTATTTGCTGTTTGAATTTCCGGCCGAACATCACTCACCCTCGGCCTCGTTGGCTTTTCGGAATCCGGAATTGACTTACATTCTGATTTCTTAAACTTTCACTCACCCTCGGCCTCGTTGGCTTTACGGAGTCCTGAATTGATTTACATTCTGATTTCTTAAACTTTCACTCGCCTCGGCCTTGTTGGCTTTTCGGAATCCGGAATTGATTTACATTCTGACATCTTAAACTTTCACTCGCCTCGGCCTCGTTGGCTTTTCGGAGTCCTGAATTGATTTACATTCTGATATCTTAAACTTTCATTCGCCCTCGGCCTCGTTGGTCTTTCTGATGGCTTCCTCCACATCCTCGATTGTGAGCGGTATTTGATCCGGTTCCGTACAAATATTAAAGGAAAGGATTGAATGTAGCGGCGTCTCAAAGAACATTGCATTTGCCATGGAATTCTGGGCATCTTCGACAGTAACATTGTCAATGTCAACCTTGGTAACTGCTGCATAGCGGCTCTTTATAAGCAATTCTTTTAACGGAGTCCTGTCCTTTGCGAAACAGATAATGTCTCCCGGGGTTGTGAGCTCATTTGCTACAAACGGAATCTTGTCGGTGCTTGATAAATCAAGGGTTTCGGACAATTTCTCATCTCTTGAGGATGTAGCGATGATTACTTTGTATTTTCCGGAAGGAGCATAAAAATCATCGATTTCCTCGTTAAAATAAGCGAATGAATTGTGATCTAAGATAAATGAAACTTCGGTTTCTTCACCCGGCTTCAAACATACCTTCTTAAAGCCTTTGAGCTCTCTTATCGGACGATTGTCCTCTGTCGCTGCATTTTCTATATAAAGCTGAACTGCAGTGCCGGCAGCGCCTTTGTACAAAGCGTTTCCGGTGTTCTTTACTTTGCAGGTTACTTCATAAGCAAATGCATCGCCCCCGGCTTGTTTTTTGATAGATAAATCGTTATATTCGAAATTTGCGTAGGAAAGTCCGTGCCCGAACGGGAAGCGAACCTTCATATATTTTTTATCATAATATCTATAGCCGATATATATGCCTTCTGCGTATTCGACATCTGTGCGGTTTCCCGGGAAGTTAAGATAACTAGGGTTATCTGTAAGTCTAAGCGGGAAGGTCTCTGCGAGAGAGCCGCTTGGAGAGTACTTTCCGAAAAGAAGGTCTAAGGTTGCGAATCCGACTGCCTCGCCCGCAAGATACATTTCCAAAACAGCATCCAAATCACTTATCCAAGGCATCTCTACAGGTGAACCGTTAAAGAGTACGACTACGGTTTTCTTCGCGATTCCGGCAACGGCCTGGATGAGGACATCCTGTGACAGCGGAAGATTCATATGTTTTCTGTCGAAGCCTTCACTTTCGAATGAATCAGGAAGTCCGGCAAATATAACTGCCACGTCGGAATCGTTGGCGGCCTTCATTGCTTCAACTAAAAGTTCTCCGTCGGTTTTATCATGTTCACCTTCCGGTTCGGCGTTGAAGCCTTGTACATAGTTGATTTCTATGTTTTCATCGGTGTAACCGCCGTTATTTTCGCCTTTCAATGCATCGAGTACCGAGTCAACCCTGTGACAGTTGATATGGCTTGAACCGCCGCCCTGGTATTTAGGAACTGCAGCAAATTCGCCGATAAATGCATATTTTATTTTCTTGTCAGCATCTCCCGAATCTGTCTGATTATCGGCATTGGAGTCGCTTTCGCCTTCTTCGCCTGCTATGATAGCATTAGCTATTTCACCCGTAACCTTATCGAGGGTCGCTGCATTTTCCTCTTTTGCATCGATTGAATCGAAAACATTTATTTCTTTCGCGGATGTATCGAGCTCAATATTTACATCATCATGTGTATCGGTAATATTCGATACTATGCTTTTGATGGTTTCGAGTGATTTTAAGTTGGCATCATCCTCGAGATCCTGTAAATATTCCTTTTTATCGTTAACTTCATCTATCGTAGAAGCAAGTGGAAGAGTGACATTTTCGTTCTTCAAAAGAACCGCAGATTCTCTTGCCACACGCCTTGCAAGCTCATGGTGAGCATTTTTATCATAGGTTGGAACGGTAAAGCTTGGATCTTTGGCTTTCTTTTCGTTTATATATTCTTCTCTGCCGGTAAGACCTTTATTTACAAGGTTCAATACATTTAAGGCACATTTATCGACTTCGGCCTCATCGATGTCACCGATTCTTACGGCATCAGCGAGGAATGTATCGCGGACACCGTTGCTTGCCGGCATTTCCAGGTCGAGTCCGGCTTCGGTGGCCTGAATCTTATTGTTCATTGCGCCCCAATCGGTCATTACAAGACCGTCATAGCCCCAGCGTTTACGGAGTGTGTCGGTTAAAAGATACTTATTTTCGCAGGAATAAGTACCGTTTATGCGGTTGTAGCTGCACATAAGGGACCAGGGTTTCGTGTTTTTTGTCACTGCCTCGAAGGCTCTTAAGTATATTTCGTGTAATGTACGCTTGCTCATATTTGCGCTGATAAGGAAACGTCTGGATTCCTGATTGTTTGCGGCAAAATGTTTCACGCAAACGCCTACACCTTTGCTTTGTACGCCGCTTACAAAGCCTGTTGCAATTTGACCCGCGAGATAAGGATCTTCAGAATAATATTCAAAGTTTCTTCCGCAAAGAGGGGAGCGCTTCATATTTACGCCCGGACCAAGGAGAACCTGTACATTTTCGGCCTGACATTCGTCTCCGAGAGCTTCTCCGACTTCCTTTATAAGGTCAGGATCAAAGGAGCATGCCATAAGACTTGCGGTAGGGAAGCATACTGCCTCAACGGCTGTTAACTCTCCGATGGAGTTAGGTTGTTCTGCCTGCTTTCTGAGTCCGTTTGGTCCGTCTGAAACCATAATGTTTGGAAGGTTCTTGTCCGGAATTGCTTTGGTGTGCCAGAAATCGGCACCTGATAGAAGGGACGTTTTTTCGTCCAATGTTAGTGAATCGAGAATTTTTTTGGTATCCATTTGTAAACCCCCTGTTTTTTATATTTTTATTGTTAATACATATTTTGAAACGATACATTTCTTATGTTGTATAATGTTTTTTAATTACAGATAATTAAGCAATATTGATCATAATTTATCGGTGCCAAACTAAATCCATAATATCCTGTAATACCGGTGCTAAACTAAATCCATAATATCCTGTAATATCGGTGCCTAACTAAATCCATAATATCCTGTAATATTAGTGCCTAACTAAATTCATTAAAGCCTGTAACACATATGTCTAACAAAAATCAAAAAAAGCCGATAACGTAAACCATATATAATTATATATTTTAAGCTTTATTTAACTATACAATAAGAAAAGTAGTCTAATATATGTCATAATATACCTGTGAAAGTAATAATATGTCAGATGCAATAAATATAAATTATAACTATCCGTCCATCAACCCCAAATAAGCAAAATTTTCTACAATAAAAAATCAAGGAAACAGTCGTAAAAAGACACATTTCCCGAATACAAAAAATAATTAAAAAAAGTTGTTGACAAGCTTTTGATTTTTTGATATCATAAAGTTTGCGCTATTGCGATTGATTGCTCATAAATTCCAGTTAATTATATCATAATATTTCGTAGGAGGCAACACAGTTTTCTGTGTTCGGTAAATTATGCATTATTTTGCATATCAGAGGCATTAATTGAAGCATTTAATGTCTATGTTTTATTTGTTATTATTCAATTTTTATTATTTATTTTTCCTTTTACGTAATTCTTTAATATTCTATATTTATATGTGCAATCATTCTTCTTTATAATACCTGGAATTTATGTAGGATGTATCTATGTTTTTGTATGTGAATTATATTTGGTTTGATAATCGGTATATTTGCAGGGGATACGGATCAATTGTTTTGGAAACTTCTAAATTAGTTAAGTAGTTAAGGAGCAAAAATACTCATGAAAAAAGACAGGATTCGTCCGATTAAAGTCGGGAAAGATGTAAGAATGACCTATTCTAACCAGGATGAGGTCTTAGAAATGCCTAATCTTATAGAGGTTCAAACTGGGTCCTATAAGTGGTTTCTTGAGGAAGGGCTAAAAGAAGCCTTCAACGATATTTCACCAATCACTGAACATGGAAGTGACCGTTTTAAGCTTGAATTTGTTGATTTTAAGCTTTGCAGGGATAAGGTCAAATACTCTATTGATGAGTGCAGGGAAAGAGATGCTACATATGCTGCACCGCTTGAAGTAACAGTTCGTCTGTATAATAAGGATACTTCGGACATTAAAGAGCAAGTAATCTTTATGGGTGAATTGCCTTTGATGACAGAGACGGGTACATTTATTATGAATGGTGCCGAACGTGTTATAGTTAGTCAGCTTGTGCGTTCTCCGGGTATTTATTATACTTTTGAGCGTGATAAGATTGGTAAGAAATTATTCCTTACACAGGTAATTCCTAACCGTGGAGCTTGGCTCGAGTATGAAACTGATTCAAATGATGTATTCAGTGTTCGTGTAGATAGAAACAGAAAGGTTCCTATTACTGTATTTATTCGTGCTCTTATGAAAGATTCAAAGGGTACCAATGAAGCAATTACAGAGCTTTTCGGCGAGGAGCCAAAGATTTTAGCCAGTCTTGAAAAGGATACTACCCAGAATTATGAAGAAGGTCTTAAAGAACTTTACAGACGTCTTCGTCCGGGTGAACCTATATCTGTTGATAGTGCCGAAACACTTATCAGAAATATGTTCTTTGATCCAAAGAGATATGATTTAGCCAAGGTTGGACGTTATAAATACAATAAGAAATTACATTTAAAGAGACGAATTGTTGGTTTCAGACTTTTTGAAGATGTGACAATTCCTTCTACAGGCGAGATTCTGGAGGCAGGTACACGTATTACCGAAGAACTTGCCGAAGAGATTCAGAATGCTGCGATTCCTTATGTTTTCCTGGATGTGGAAGAGAATGACGGTACTAAGAGAGTTGTAAAAGTTCTCTCTAACCAGATGGTTGACATTAGTGCTTATATTCCTGATTTAGATAAGGAAAAGGTTGGCGTCAATGAGTATGTATATTATCCTGTTCTTAAGCAGATATTAGATGAGTATGATGTGGAAGATCCGGATGACAGAGCAGAGCTTGAAGAAGCTATCGAGGATAATATCGCTGAACTTATTCCTAAGCATATTACGATAGAAGATATTTTCGCTTCCATCAATTACAATATTCATATTGAGTATGGTGTAGGTAATCATGATGATATCGACCACTTAGGAAACAGAAGAATCAGAGCTGTAGGTGAACTTTTACAGAACCAGTATAGAATCGGTCTTTCAAGACTTGAGCGTGTGGTTCGTGAAAGAATGAGTACTCAGGATCCTAATACTATTACAGCTCAGTCACTTATTAATATTAAGCCTATTACTTCGGCAATAAGAGAATTCTTCGGTTCATCACAGCTTTCACAGTTCATGGATCAGAATAATCCTCTTTCGGAGTTGACTCATAAGCGTCGTCTCTCAGCCCTCGGACCTGGTGGTCTTTCAAGAGACCGTGCGGGATTCGAAGTCCGTGACGTACATTATTCTCATTATGGAAGAATGTGTCCTGTAGAGACACCTGAAGGACCTAATATCGGTCTTATCAACTCTCTTGCATCATTCGCCCGTATTAATGAGTACGGATTTATAGAGGCTCCTTATCGTAAGGTGGATAAAACAGATCCTGCCAATCCAAGAGTAACAGATGATGTTGTTTATCTTTCTGCGGATGAAGAAGATAAATATTACGTTGCTCAGGCTAATGAGCCTTTGGATGAGAACGGATATTTTGTAAATAAGAATGTTTCCGGTCGTTTCAGAGAGGAAACATCACAGTTTAATAAAAAGAAGATTGATCTTATGGACGTCAGCCCTAGAATGGTATTCTCTGTAGCTACAGCGATGATTCCATTCCTTGAGAACGACGATGCTAACCGTGCTCTCATGGGTTCAAACATGCAGCGTCAGGCAGTTCCTCTTCTTGTAACGGAAGCCCCTGCCGTAGGAACCGGTATGGAGAGAAAAGCGGCTGTTGACTCAGGTAACTGTGTGGTTGCCGAGGAGGCAGGTGTTGTTGAGAGATCAGCTTCCAATGAAATTATCATTAAGACTGATGATGGCGAAAGAAAGAAATATAAAGTAGCTAAATTCCGCAGAAGTAACCAGGGTACAAGTATCAATCAGAGACCTATTGTATTCAAGGGTGACCGTGTGGAACCGGGTCAGGTTATTGCAGACGGTCCATGTACTTCTTACGGTGAAATCGCTCTCGGTAAGAACCCGCTCATCGGTTTCATGACCTGGGAAGGTTACAACTACGAGGATGCCGTTCTTTTAAGTGAGCGTTTGGTTAAAGAGGATGTTTATACATCTGTACATATTACCGAGCATAGCTGCGAAGCCAGAGATACAAAGCTCGGAAAAGAAGAGATTACAAGAGATGTCCCTGGTGTAGGTGATGATGTATTGAAGAACCTTGATGAGAACGGTATCATCAGAATCGGTGCCGAGGTTCGTGCCGGTGATATTCTTGTAGGTAAGGTTACTCCTAAGGGAGAGACAGAGCTTACCGCAGAGGAAAGACTTCTTCGTGCTATCTTCGGCGAGAAGGCAAGAGAAGTTCGTGATACATCTCTTAAGGTGCCTCACGGAGAATTCGGTATTATAGTGGATGCTAAAGTATTTACACGTGAAAATGGCGATGAATTAATGCCTGGTGTAGATGAAAGCGTAAGAATATACATTGCTCAAAAGCGTAAGATTCAGGTCGGAGATAAGATGGCCGGTCGTCATGGTAATAAGGGTGTCGTTTCCCGTGTACTTCCTATCGAAGATATGCCATTCCTTCCGAACGGTCGTCCGCTTGATATCGTGCTTAACCCTCTCGGCGTGCCTTCACGTATGAACATCGGACAGGTCCTTGAAACCCACCTTTCACTCGCTGCAAAGGTACTTGGTTTCAATGTATCGACCCCTGTATTCTCCGGTGTTGACGAGAATGATATTACAGATACATTAGAGCTTGCAAATGATTATGCTAATACCTCTATTGAAGAATTTGAAGAAAAATACAAAGATACATTACATCCTGATATTATGAAATATTTGATTGATCATCAGGAACATAAGAAGGAATGGGAAGGTGTACCTATCAGACCGGACGGTAAGGTCAGACTTCGTGACGGTCGTACAGGTGAGTATTTCGACGGCGATGTAACAATCGGTTGCATGCATTATCTGAAACTCCACCACCTTGTAGATGATAAGATCCATGCCCGTTCTATAGGACCGTACTCACTCGTAACTCAGCAGCCACTCGGTGGTAAGGCTCAGTTCGGTGGACAGCGTTTCGGTGAGATGGAGGTTTGGGCGCTTGAAGCTTACGGCGCTGCACATACTCTTCAGGAAATTCTTACTGTTAAGTCTGATGACGTAGTTGGTCGTACAGTAATTTATGAAGCTATTATAAAAGGCGAAAATATCGAAGAACCGGGTATTCCGGAGTCTTTCAAGGTCCTTCTTAAAGAATTACAGGCTCTTGCTTTGGATGTCACTGTGCTTGATGAAGAAGGCAATGAAGTAAATATGTCTGAAGAAGCATTTGAAGACAGTGGTTATGGACCATCAGAAGAAACAAGAGAAGCTATGGATGAGAATTATGCATTTGTTGAAAGTGATAAAGAATTCGGTGAGGCCGGATTTATGGCCGGAACCGGTGCTGAACTTGATGAACAGATGTTTAATGACGGCAGTGATTCTTATATTTAGTTACAGTTTATAAATTGGAGGTTACAATGAGCGGAGTAATTTCAAGCAAACAAAAGCATAAACAAAAGCATATCAATTATGATGCTATTAAAATCGGTTTAGCTTCTCCCGAGAAGATCAGAGAATGGTCCAAGGGAGAGGTTAAGAAGCCTGAAACAATAAATTACAGAACATTAAAACCTGAAAAAGAAGGACTTTTTTGCGAGAGAATATTCGGTCCTACCAAGGACTGGGAATGTGCCTGCGGTAAATACAAAAAGGTTCGTCATAGAGGAACTACCTGTGATACCTGTGGTGTAGAAGTAACCAAGTCAAGTGTTCGTCGTGAAAGAATGGGACATATTGAGCTTGCTGCTCCTGTTTCACATATTTGGTATTTTAAGGGGATCCCGAGCAGAATGGGTCTTATCCTGGACTTAACTCCTAAGAGTCTTGAAAAGGTACTTTATTTTGCGGCATATATTATTCTTGAAACAAGCGAAGAGATGACTCTTTATGAGAGTTCTGTGGATGAGACAAATAAAAAGAACAAATATGTTCAGAAGTCAATTATTTCCGAGAGTGAATATCAGGATTTATGCGCTAAATATCCGGGTAAATTCCGTGCCGGAATGGGTGCTGAAGCAATCCAGGAACTTCTTTCGGCTATCGATTTGAAAGAAGAGTCCGATAGACTTAAGGAAGAATTAAAAGCATTGGATGATAAGTCTACAAGCCAGAAAAAGGCTAAGATTATTAAGAGACTTCAGGTTGTTGAAGCATTCCGTGAGTCAGGTAATCGTCCTGAATGGATGATTCTTACCAATATTCCGGTTATTCCACCTGATATTCGTCCTATGGTTCAGTTGGAAGGTGGCCGTTTCGCTACATCTGATATGAATGACTTATATAGAAGAATTATAAATAGAAATAACCGTTTGAAAAAGCTTATGGAGCTTCCGGGTCCTGACATCATCGTCAGAAACGAGAAGAGAATGCTTCAGGAAGCTGTTGATGCCCTTATAGATAACGGACGTCGTGGAAGAGCGGTTACAGGACCGGGTGGAAGATCCTTAAAATCCCTTTCGGATATGCTTAAAGGTAAGCAGGGACGTTTCCGTCAGAACCTTCTCGGTAAGCGTGTTGACTATTCGGGACGTTCTGTTATCGTAGTAGGACCTGAACTTAAGATTTATCAATGTGGTCTTCCTAAGGAAATGGCTATTGAGTTATTTAAGCCATTTGTTATGAGAGAATTATTAAAAGACAATAAAGCTCAGAATATTAAGGCTGCCAAGAAGATGGTAGAGCGTTTGCAGCAGGAAGTATGGGATGAACTTGAAAAGGTTATCAGAGAGCATCCTGTTATGCTTAACCGTGCTCCTACACTTCATAGACTTGGTATACAGGCATTTGAGCCTATTCTGGTTGAAGGTAAGGCTATCAAGCTTCACCCGCTTTCATGTATGGCATTCAATGCCGACTTCGACGGTGACCAGATGGCCGTGCATCTTCCATTATCGGTGGAGGCACAGGCAGAGGCACGTTTCCTTATGCTCAGTCCTAACAACCTTTTAAAGCCTTCTGACGGTGGTGTTGTTGCCGTTCCTTCTCAGGATATGGTACTTGGTATTTATTATCTTACACAGCGTCGTGGTACACCGGAGGGAGATGAAACTCCTGCACTTGGTGAAGGAAATGCATATAAGGACATTAATGAGGCTGTAAAAGCTTACGAAAATCATTGTATTACTCTTCAGTCTCAGATTAAGGTCAGAAGATTTGGTGAAGACAATGAAGGAAATCCTATTTCGAGAATTGTTGAAACCACACTTGGACGTCTCATTTTAAATGAGGTAATTCCTCAGGATTTAGGATATGTGGACAGAACAAATCCTGATAACTATCTTAAACCGGAAGTGGATTTCCTGGTTAAGAAGAAGCAGATTAAGCAGATTCTTGAACGCTGTATGAATGAGCATGGTGCTACCGTAACCGCTGAGGTTATGGACAATGTTAAGGCACTCGGATATAAGTATTCTACAAGGGCTGCCATGACAGTTTCAATTTCCGATATGACCGTGCCTGCAGTAAAGAATGAAATATTAGATGAAGCTCAAAAAACAGTTGATGATTTGACATCGCTTTATAACCGTGGTCTTATGACCGATGCGGAAAGACATAAGCAGGTTATCGGTATTTGGAATGATGCGGATAAAGTAATTACCAAGGCACTTCTTGATGGTCTTGATAAATACAACAATATTCACATGATGGCTGATTCCGGAGCCCGTGGTTCCGATAAGCAGATTAAACAGCTTGCAGGTATGCGTGGACTTATGGCGGATACACAGGGTAATACCATCGAACTTCCTATCAAGTCTAACTTCCGTGAGGGTCTCGACGTTCTCGAGTACTTCATTTCCGCGCACGGTGCCCGTAAAGGTCTTTCCGATACGGCGCTTAGAACCGCCGACTCAGGTTATCTTACAAGACGTCTTGTAGACGTATCACAGGAACTTATTATCCGTCAGACCGATTGCTCGGAAGGTCAGGACGAATTACCGGGTATGTGGGTAACACCTCATGTTACTAAGGAAGTTCTTAAAGATCCTGATAAGGTTAGAGATGCATTAACAGAATCTTTAGTAGAAAGAATTACAGGTCGTTTCTCTTGCGAAACCATATATGATGATAACGGAGATATGATTGTTAAGCGTAATCACATGATTACTGCAAAGAGAGCGGCAAGAATAGTAAATAAAAAATCTATCATCGATGCAGGTGTAGATGCTAAGGTTAAGATTAGAACAAATCTTACATGTAAATGTCGTAACGGTATTTGTGCTAAATGTTACGGTGCAAACCTTGCTACCGGTAATCCTGTACAGGTCGGTGAGGCAGTTGGTATTATAGCTGCTCAGTCAATCGGTGAGCCTGGTACACAGCTTACCATGCGTACTTTCCATACCGGTGGTGTTGCCGGATCCGATATCACACAGGGTCTTCCTCGTGTTGAGGAGTTATTTGAAGCACGTAAACCTAAGGGTGTTGCTACTATTTCCGATATACCGGGTAAAGTTACAATCGTTGATAGCAAGGGTAAGACAGAAGTAGTGGTAATGAATCCTGAAAACGGTGAGGAGAAGACTTACTTAATTGAATACGGTTCTCATATCAAGGTTCATGACGGTGATGTCATTGAAGCCGGTGATGAACTTACCGAAGGTAGTATTAATCCTCATGATATACTTAGAATTAAAGGCGTTGAGGCTGTTCAGGATTATATCCTTAAAGAAGTACTTGGAGTTTATAAGTCACAGGGTGTTGATATCAATGTTAAGCATATCGAGTTGATTATTCGTCAGATGCTTAAGAAGATTACTATTGAAGTAAACGGTGATTCCAAATTCCTTCCGGGAGATATTGTAGATATTCTTGATTACGAGGATGAGGTTAAGAGAGTTGAATCACTCGGTCTTCAGCCACCTGTCGGAAAGAGAAAGATTCTCGGTATTACAAAGGCTGCTCTTGCTACAGAGTCATTCCTTTCGGCCGCTTCATTCCAGGAAACAACTAAGGTTCTTACTGATGCTGCTATTAAGGGTAAGGTCGATAATCTTTCCGGTCTTAAGGAAAACGTTATTATAGGTAAGCTTATCCCTGCCGGAACCGGTATGAAGAGCTATAGAAATGTCCGTTTGGATTGCGATCACGATGCTATGAAGGAAATTCGCATCAAGGAAGAGGCTAATCGTAGAGCTAATGAAGAAAAGAAGCATGAAGAGCAGAAGGAAATGCGCAAGAAGAATTCGAGAGAATCAAAGGTAGAAATAGTTAAGGAATATAATCCTACTTCGACTACATTGCTTAAGGAAGCATCGGAAGATGAGTTTATCATAACAAACCAGGAAGAAATTTTCGAATATAATGAACCTGAGGCAGTAATTACAGAATTTGATGATGATGATTTTGATGTTTTGGATACTTCGGCAGGCTCAAATGATAATGATTTCGATGAATAAAATGCGTATACAAATGTAACAATTTCGTAAAATTGAACAACAAATAATGACAATTTTATGAACACAAAGGCGGTAATTATTACAGAAATGTAATGATTATCGCCCTTTTTTGTTAATAATTACCAAAAAAATAAAAAAAATAAAAAAATACTTGTATAATTTTGCACAATAGTATATAATACATTTACGAAAACGATTGCGAAACT